>NZ_JBXKMX010000098.1:0-8334 GCF_056992975.1 Ectobacillus sp.
TCTTCCAAAGAGGTATAAGGTTATCGTTATTGGCGCACTTGCCTATTTCATAGCCCCGATTGACGTTATTCCGGACATGCTTGCTGGAGTTGGATATACGGATGATTTAGCTGTTCTCGGAACAGCGATTATGCAGGTTGCTATGCATATTGATGAGGACGTAAAGAAACAGGCAAAGGAAAAACTTCATTCGTGGTTTCAAGATGCCGACGTAACGAGCATTGATACTAAATTTCCAATTGGCAAATAGAGTACCTTCGGCGGAAGGTACTCTATTTTTAAGAGATTTTTTTTTTATATAAACATCTAGGAGGACATCATTTAGTTTTTCTTAGGATACTTTCGCTTCTGCCTGTAAAAATAGGTAGATTTCTTCTGGCGTAATACCTATTTTTTTGGCATGGAGTAGGAGTTCGACCCATTCTGGATCTAATTCTTCTATGTTTTCATATTGACTTAACACTTTGTAATTCCTCCTTGTTCATCTTCTACTCTATATATATTCGAAGAGAGCGTGATTTTTATGGGGGTACGAAAAGGAGAAATAACGGCGTATGCAAAAGGAATGAGGTGTGCTTGAGTTTCCTTCTGGATGCACATACAATAACGATATAGATATTGGCAAAGATGAGGGAGATGCAGGAAATGAAAGATGGTAGGAGTGATTACATGTCTCATTCTGGTATGAGTGAGCGTGATAAGCGGCTTTGGCAGCTATATATGCAAGTGATACACGGAGCGGGCGTCGGGGATGTGGATGCCTGGGTTCAGCTGGATGTGAGTATGACGCAAATGAAGGTGTTGATGCTGCTAAATGCGCATGGGCAGATGTCGGTTAGCTCACTTGCTGAGCATATGAAAGCTTCTTTATCAAATATGACGGGTATTATTGATCGTTTGGAGGGACTTGGTTTTGCCCAGCGGGTTCATGGCACAAATGATCGTCGGTCTGTCCTCGTTTCGCTGACGGATAAAGCGAGCACGTTATTTCAAACTTTGACCCATTCAGGTCATGAAAAGCTGCAGCGGGCGATGTCACATATGAATGAAGAAGAAAGAAGCAAAGTGGAGGAAGGTCTCGAAATTCTTACACGTTCGCTTCATCAAGCAGGAAAATAATTCGCTAAAAAATTGACAACTGTTTCAAATCAGTTCATCATATAATTAGTTAATGTGAAATGAATTATTCATGTTAACAGAATGAAACCGAGGTGAATTATTATGACAACTGCTAGTCAAAATCAGCGCTGGGCCATCATTCTATTTTCAATTGGGGTATTTATGGCAGCCCTTGATAACGGGATTATTAGCGCTGCGCTAACTACGATTAATCGAAGCTATGAGGTGTCGGCTTCTTGGGGCGCATGGGGTATTACGTTGTATACGCTCGGACTTTCGGTTAGCGTACCTATTATCGGGAAGCTTTCAGACCGTTATGGACGAAAGAAACTGTTTCTGATTGAAGTATTTTTATTTGGACTTGGTTCCTTGCTTGTGGCATTAAGTGTTTCGTTTCCTATGTTTTTAGCAGCTCGTTTGCTCCAATCACTTGGTGGCGGTGGGATTTTTATTATCGGTAGCTCTCATATTTTAAGTACACTGCCTAAAGAGCAACAAGGGAAAGCACTTGGTGCACTTGGCGGTATGAATGGTATGGCAGCCGTTCTCGGACCTAATATCGGTAGCTTTTTGCTCGCATGGACAGGAAATTGGCATTGGCTCTTCCTAATCAACCTGCCAATTGCGGTTACTCTTATTATTTTAGCGTTCCGATTTATTCAAGAAACGAAGGATCCGAAAAATGCACCTCTTGATGTAAAGGGAACTGCACTCTTGGCACTTTCCGTGTTAAGTATTATGTATGGTATTACGAATTTAAATGGTACAGATCTGATCAAGAGTTTGACGAACCCGTCCTTCCTAGGCTTTATTTTAGCCGGAATTGCGTTGTTCATCGTATTGTTAACACTTGAAAATCGTTTAGAACGCCGCGGCGGAGATCCGGTTCTTCCTTTCTCCTTACTTCGCACACCTGTCTATTTATGGACACTTGTGATCGGCGTATTTTCCGGGGCGCTTATTGCAGCGATTATTTTCATCCCTGCTTTTGTAGAACAATATTTAGGGGTACCGGCTGCACAGTCTGGATATTGGATGACTCCGCTAGCCCTTGCATCTGGTGTTGGTGCCGGACTTGGCGGTGTATTTACAGATAAAAAAGGGCCAGTAGTTACAATTGTTATATCAAGTATTGTTGGATTTATTGGTTTCTCGCTTTTCCCGTTCTGGGTATCGAATACATGGCAGTTTATTATCGCCAGCTGCTTAGCCGGCTTTGGATTTGGTATGACGCTTGGCGCACCTGTCAATGTACTAGCAACAGAAGGAGCAGGTGCAGACAAAGGTTCAGCACTTGGAACGCTGTCCCTCTCTCGTCAAATTGGACTTACCATTGCACCAACGATTTACGCAGGATTCCTAACGAGAAACTTCCAAACTATCGGAAATGAAATTATGATTAACCTACAAAATGCAGGCGTAAATTTAAAAATGATTCCTGCAAGTATGTTTGGCTCCCTTTCTCAAAATACGAGCGTGAGTGACATGCTAAAGGCTGTTGATAACATTCCAGATCCAAAAGTAAAAGAAGTGATAATAAATACGATTCATACAGTAATAGGAAACGGATTTGGCTCCCTCTTCTTATCAGCGGCTGTTATGTCAGCTCTTATGCTCATAGCTATTTTCATTATTAGTTTACTTCGCAGTAAAGGTAAAAACGTAACGAAAAGTGCACAATAGTAGGAAAATGAAAAGGAGGTCGCCTATAGGTGACCTCCTTTTTGCATTGCGCTATTTCCCCTTCAAAAACGCACGATCCTTTAAAAATAAGTTCCAGAAGAAGATAAAGCCAGGCAATAGAATGGCAATTCCGACTGCATATAGGACAAGCAGCGTGTAAAATGTTTCTTTCGTCGTAAAGCTTGTATAAACAGTGACGTTCGGATAGACGATGTACGGCAAATGCGCTTTGCCATATGCGTAGCTAGCCAGTAAATATTGAACGATGGTAGCAAGTATGGCGATGCGCGGGTATCCGAATGTCGGATAGTTGCGGTTGTTCCACCAAAGCGACGAATAGCCAATAACGAAAAAAACAAGGGATGCTGCAAACCATGGAATCTCCTGTGCCAGATTAGTAAGTAACCAGCTTGAACCTGATTGATTGGCTACGAGGGCCAAAATGGCAGTAAGTAAAGTAGTCGGCCCAAGTAGAATGGCAGCCCGTCGGTACACCCGGTACGCATCCTCTGAAGCTTGCTCCCGCGAAAAATCAGCTAAAAACAAGGAGGATAGGAATAATTCGGACGTTAATCCAAATAGAATATAAAGGTATACGGTAGGATTACTAAGGAGCTTTCCATATAATAGCTTCTCGGTAGGACCTGAAAAATCAACGAACGTCCCTTCTGTCACGGGAAGTACCGTAATAAGAAGAGCCGGAATAAGCAGGCCGGTTATTCCTGAAATGATGCGCATCGTATTTTCATAACGCGGCAGCGAATAGGAAAATACCATAAATGAGCTACGCACAGCAACCAGAACAAGAATAAGGGAGACAGGTGCGAACATGACCGTAGCTAGGGTAAAGGCCGCCTTTGGAAATAGTCCGATGAAGGCGACGACAACAAAAACGAGTACGGTATTGGTTAGCTCCCACGTCGGTGATAGATACCGGCTGGCAACCTTGCTTGCAAGTGTCCGATGATTCGCATAGACCATCGACCAGAAACCAGCACCAAAATCGATGCTCCCAAGGATGCTATATGCAAAAATGAGAGCCCACAATATGAGAATAGCAATGCTTTGTTCGTTCATGATGGGGTTCCTCCATAGGATTCAAGCTCTGCTTGCAACGGATGGTGTCTGAAAAAGGTGCGTAGTACAATGACCGTAAGTACTGCAAAAAAGAAATACAACACGATAAAGAGCATGAACAGCGGGCCTACAAAATCTGCGCGCGTCGCTGCTTCTGCTGTTCTTTGAAAGCCGTAGATTACCCACGGCTGACGGCCGCTGCAACTGAAAATCCAACCGAATTCGATGCCAAGCATACTAATGGGGCCGATCGCTACAATTAGCCATGTTAGCCATTTTGGTAAAACACGCCGCCGTGAGGGAAGATACCAAAGAAGAAGCCCAATACCTGCAATCACTGTTGTAAGAGTAGCGGCTCCGACCATAAGATTAAAGAAAACATGTGTGTAAAAGGGCGGCCACGTATCTTGCGGAAATTCATTTAATCCTTTTACAACGGTGTCTGGAGAAAAACCAGCGAGTATACTGAGAGCCCATGGTACTTCGACGCCGTACTTAACGCGGTGCGTTGCTGGATCAACGAATCCTCCAATTGCAAGCGGCGCATGGGACTGCGTGTCGAACAATCCTTCTGCAGCCGCTAGCTTTTCAGGAGAATGCTCATGTAGATTGATTGCCGATGCATGACCGGATACCCACATAAGAACGCCGCATAGAAAAGCAACAAGAAGGCTGATATGGAGTCCTTTTTTATGATAGGCGGTCTCACGAATATCTCTACGTTTCAATAGCTTGTATGCGGCAATGGATGCGACTACACCTGCACCCGTAGCAAAGGCTGTAATGACGACATGCAAGGACCCTGTGAGAAAGCTTGGATTAAAGAAAGCTTCCCACGGATTCACATTATAAATCGTGCCGTCCGGTTTCATTGAAAATCCCGCCGGTGTATTCATCCATGTATTCGCAGAGGTAATGAGAACACCGGAGATGGTGGCGCCTAGCATAACGAGAGTAAGGGATAGAATACGCAAGGTTGACGAAAGCTTGTCCGCCGCATATACGTAAATGGACATAAACAATGCCTCAAGGAAAAAGGCAAAAATCTCAATTTGAAAGGGTACGGCAATAACTTGCCCTAACACTTTAGCAAACCCAGGCCAAAGCAATGAAATTTGCACACCGACAATCGTACCAGACGGAATCGCTACACCAAGTAAAATAGCAAATACCTTCGTCCATCGCTGTGCCATAATAGCATAATCACTATCCTTTTTTACATGATGCATCCATTCAAATAGCAAAATCATGAGAGATAGTCCGATTCCTAGCGTTGCAAAAATAATGTGAAAGGCGAGTGAGGTACCAAAAAAAGCACGCGATAACTGAACTGAATTCATCAACAAATTCTCCTTCTTTTTTCCTTATTCTCCTTAATAAATAGAAAAATATACAAAAAATGTACAAAAAAAACATAGAAATCTATGGATTCATTTGTAAATAAATGTTAGAATAATTAAAAATAACTCTATTTTTATAATGCCAAAATTGATTTATGTCGAAAGCTGTTCTATAATGATATACGAACAAAGGTTCTTGAACTGTTTGTATTCGAAAAGGGGGCTTCTCATGTATCCAGAGGTTATTAGTAAGATGGCGTTCTCAAAAGAGCACAAAGACTTATTATTAAAGCTTTACAATAAGGAGATTACAAGAAAAGAATATGATAACCTGGTTAAAGGATTATATCGACCTTCCAAGGAACCAGTTGGAATAGAAGAATAGAGAAAGCTGGCTTATGTAACTCATTAGGGGATTTGAAAAACAACTTTAAAAATAAAATGTCTACATATAAAAAGCCAAGTGAGCGTTTGTCCTCACTTGGCTTTTCGTGTCTTTGGAACGAAGGATGCTAGGGATGGAATCGGGAGCTTAATCATCATTTTTACAACAGGTCCGGTTATCATATGACCGAACGGAATAAAACTACATGCAACTATTGTTGTGACGGAAAAGACCGCCGTTACAGTAAATAAGAGGATACTGTACGTTAAAGTATTGTTAGCAAGATGAAAGACGGTAAGAAATTTAGCACTGATTCCAAGAAAGAAAACATGGGCCAAATACGATCCGTATGTGAACCGACTAATAAAAGTAAGAATGGTGAATACGAACGTACGACTATGAACAATGGTCATCGCAAGTGCATACAAAAGCAAGATTTCAACGGTAATGTAAATAAACATCGAAGGTTTCAAATAGGTAGAAACCTGAAGATGAATTGCTTGTATTCCGTCAAAGGAGAGAAGCTCGTACCCTACGATAACAAATAAAACAAGAAACAAAAATGTGTTAAGCGGGACGTTCTTGATAATGAACTTGCGCCAAGTCGGTAAAGTTACAGCAGCCACGCCTCCCAGCATGAAATAGAAGGAATAGAAGAGAAACGAGCGATCCGTATATTTGAGAAACAAGGAACTTGTCAACGTGACCCCGTTAAATATAAAGTGAGAAGACAACCACATGAGTCCGAAATAACCGAGTGCAAACACCGTCATAATCCGGTACAAGCTTTCTTTGGAATGCACACGCTTGCGAACTGCATGGAAGGTTAGAAATAAAAGTGGAAACAAAATATGGACTTGAAACATCATCACCACGTACCATAAATGAGGGGCAGCTGACCCTTTCAGCAATGTCTTAACAATCTGAATGAAAGGAACGGATGTCTGCGTTGTATACATATAAATCATTGACCATACAACATAAGGTACGATAAGTGTATAGAATTTTTCCTTAATATAAAGCTTATAATTCACCTGTGTATCATGATTATAGAATAACGAAAAGCCAATAATAAAAATGAAGGCAGGTGCTGAGAATTTAGCGAAATTGAAAAACATGCCAATCATAACAGCCTGCTCCGGGGCAAGGTTCGGTTGCGTTATTGTATACATGAGAGAACTTTGTAATACAACGGCTAAAAATGCCAGACTCTGGATAATATCTAACTCAGGAACCTTACGTTTTGCCAATCGTGAAGTCATGTTCATCCTCTCCTTAATGTACAATATCGATTATAGTATTGTTTGTGACAAGAAGAAATGAATAGTTTGTGAAAAATTTCACGATTTTTTTAGAAAAATCAGAAGGGTGCTGGTAGCAGGAAGTGAGAGCGTTTTATAACCACGAAAATGAGCTAGAAGATGTTGCTTGGATGGACTTGCTTACAAGAGGGGGAGCCTAATTTTTCTGACTTATCGCCGATGATCGTATGAGTTCGACGATAAGTCAGTGGCAGGTTTACAGCCTTATATCATGCCAAAAGTTTACCTCTACATGGGCAGATGGTCGGTACGGAAGTAAGAGATAGCCCCTGGAACGAAGGGTAGAAATAATTTGCGGTAAAGCCTCTACCGTTAGTTTACTATCGTGCATTAAGATCACTTCAACATCACGGTACGATTGATTGGATACGCGCTGCAGTACGGAGTTTACACTGCTTTGGGATTTCCAATCGTTCGTGTCAATCGTCCAATCCCACAGCTTAAAATGGGCGTTTACCAAGGAATCCCGGTATGTTTGGGTCAGAAACGGCTTGCTTCCATAAGGTACACGCACAAGCTGCGTACTTAAACCTGTTGCAGCAAGAACAATGCCGTGTGCCTCCTCCATTTCATGAACGAGCGTAGTAGGAGCGCCGTTGTACAAACGTTTTACATCGTGGGTCATACTGTGCAGACCAACGAAATGCCCATCCTCAAGCATTTGCTTCGTTACCTCTGGATCATGCGAAACGCGTGTACCAATTACAAAAAAGGTTGCCCGAGCATCAGCATCGCGCAAAATCTTCAAGATTTGCGGTGTATATCGATTGGGGCCGTCATCAAATGTTAAATAGGCAATTTTTCTTACCGACTGAACAGACCGAGAAGGTGAAACAGTAGAGGAACTTGGATTATCATGAAAACTAAGAAACCTGGAAGGTACGATTGCATGTACAACACTTGAAGAAGAAAAAACGAAAAAAACAACAGTCATCACGCTGAATTGCATCCATTTATTTATCATGTTAATCACCCTGCACATAACAGAATCTTACCTTTAGGTTATTCTGTTTTTTCATCGTTAATCAAAGCATATTATGGAAGCCATCTTGTAAGTCGTGAATGAGAAGAGTGGGTCGGAAAGCTTGGATCGTAAGTACAGAGGTTTGGATTGCAAGTAGGAAGAAAACGTGAATGAGAGAAGTGGGCAGGAAGAGTTGGATTGCAAAAACAGGAATTTGGATCGCAAACCAAAGGAAACGGATCGCAATGGCAGGAACTTGGATCGCAAGTAGGAAGAAATCGTGAATGAGAGAAGTGGGCAGGAAGAGTTGGATCGCAAAAACAGAAATTTGGATCACAAATCAAAGGAAACGGATCGAAACGGTAGGAAATCGATTTGTATTTCATAAAAAGCAGGGCATTATTGTCGCAAGTATGCCGCATAACAAAAGGGTATCCCCTATTT
>NZ_JBXKMX010000099.1:0-7702 GCF_056992975.1 Ectobacillus sp.
TAGCGGGAGAAAACCGTAATGATTGTATCTCTTTTGTTGTTGCCTATCAAACGATAAGTGATTACCTTGATAATTTATGTGACAGAAGTACCTCTCTTGATCCGCTAGATTTTGAAGCCATGCATGAATCGATGCTTCATGCCTTAACGCCATCTCAGCCTCTTGTGAATTACTATCGCTACCGCGAAGATCAAGATGATGGCGGCTACCTACATGAATTGGTGCAGACGTGTCAAACTATTTTACAAAAATCGCATCACTACTCGAAAATTGCCCCAACCCTTCATGAACTTGCCGGTTATTATTGTGATTTGCAAGTTCATAAGCATGTGAAGGTTGAGGAACGTGAAGGACGGTTACAAAATTGGTTTCATGCATACGAAGACGAGCTTCCTGCTATGGAATGGTTTGAATTTTCTGCATGTGCAGGCAGTACGCTTGGCATCTTTTGTCTCGTATCTTATTCGTTTCATGAGGAATTAAGTGAGGAACATATTTTGAAAATAAAACAAGGCTACTTTCCTTACGTACAAGGGTTACACATTTTATTGGATTATTTTATAGATCAGGAGGAGGATCGAATCGAGGGTGATTTGAATTTTTGTAGCTACTATGAAAATAAGGAACAGACCTTGAAACGATTTCATCACTTTGTACGTGAAAGTGACGCGCATGTGCGCGGTTTGCCTGATGCGAAGTTTCATCAGCTTCTGAGCCGGGGCTTGCTTGGCGTTTATATGTCTGATCAAAAGATACATGAGCAGAAAGAAATAAAAAAAATGGCGAAGAAAATTGTGAGGTTCGGAGGCTTAACGTCTTATTTTTTCTATTTAAATGGGAAAATGTATCGGAAAAAAGCGCAATAATGTACTGCAAAACTAGCCTGCCAACTAGAATTCTAGTCGGCAGGCTAGTTTCATTTTCTTTTTTCTATTGCAATAATAAACGGCGGATCATTTTGTTGATTGATAAATTCATAGCGAAGCACATGAGTTTTTTTCTGATCAAGCTCTTGTACAAAGGAAAGAATATGGTCTCGCTCCGTCTTTCCTTCCGGATGCCCATGATAAATAACGAGGACAATGATTCCTTCCGGTGCCATAATAGATAGGAGCTGCGTAATGGCATCGATTGTAGACGCAGGCTTTGTGACAATATCTTTATCGCCGCCGGGTAAATAGCCTAAGTTAAAAATTGCTCCCGTTATCTTACCATGTGTAGTTTTTGGTAGATGGGTAATCAGATTACTATGACTGTCATGAATTAATACGACGCGGTTTGCGATACCTGTTTCATCTAAACGTTTTTTCGTTTGTTCCAACGCTTGCGCTTGAATATCAAATGCATATACTGTTCCGTCATCTCCGACAGTTTCTGCTAGCATGCATGTATCATGGCCATTCCCCATGGTTGCATCCACGCACACATCGCCTTGTGAGATGGCAGATCGAAGCAGAATTCTAGCGAAAGGTAATATTCCTTCTAGTTTCATTTTTCGTTCACCTTGTTTTCGAATTTTCCTTGCCAGCTTTCTCGTCGTTCAAATTCAGCATCAATGGAGTTAAGCACTTCCCATTTCTTTAAACTCCACATCGGTCCAATCATTAAATCGGGTGGGCCATCTCCTGTAATACGATGAATAATAACAGATGGTGGGAACAGTTCAAGCTGATCGACAACAAGATTTACATAGTCTTCTTGGGAGAGAAATTGGAGTTGTCCTTTTTCATATTGTTTTACCATGGGAGTCCCTTTTAAGAGGTGCAACAAATGAATTTTCAGACCTTGAATGTCGAGCTTTGCTACTTTTTTGGCAGTTTCCATCATCATATCGTACGATTCAAGTGGTAAACCATTAATAATATGCGAGCATACGCGAATGTTATGCTTACGTAGTTTTTCTACTCCTTCTACATATGTCTTATAATCATGAGCGCGATTAATTAGAAGAGCGGTCCGTTCATGGACCGTTTGTAAGCCGAGCTCCACCCAAAGATACGTACGTTTGTTTAAGTCAGCTAGATATTCAACTACATCATCAGGTAAGCAATCTGGACGAGTTGCAATAGAAATACCAACAACGCCTTCTAATTCTAAAACAGGCTCAAATGTTTGCTTTAATACTTCAACAGGTGCATGGGTATTGGTAAAAGCTTGAAAGTAAGCCATGCATTTACCGTTTTTCCACTTTTCATTCATTTTTTCTTTTACTTTATAAAACTGAGTCACAACATCTTCTGCTCGGTTTCCTGCAAAATCGCCAGAGCCAGCAGCACTGCAAAAGGTGCAACCACCGAATGCAACCGTACCATCACGGTTCGGGCAGTCAAAGCCAGCATCCAAAGAAACTTTGAATACCTTTTCTCCAAAGTGCTGTCTTAGATGATAATTCCATGTATGATATCGTTTATTATCATTGCTATATAGAAATGGATTTTCCATAATATTTCCTCCATATAAAAAAAGTAACGACCGAAAAACAACCATCATTATAACATATATACTCATAACAATACCTTTTTCCGGACACAATAAGGTGAAACTTCCCATCACCTTAGCGTGTTAGGAACAAAGGAGGTAGACCCATGACAGATCGTTATTCATTGGATCAATGCATTAGCAGTGCACAATCTGTACTTGAAGCTAGCAAAGAACAAGTAAAAATTGCTATGAAACAAGAGCATTACAATGATATCGAATATTCCGATTCCCAGCTTCAGCTTGAACAGGCTTTGCTATCACTCGAATCGATGATGCACAATGCAAATGCTGAGCAGCGAGAACGAATCGATCGAATGGTTGCCAATATACGAAATGTGCAACATCAAATGATTATAACGCCACATTAAATGGAAAAAAGGAGTATAACGATGACAAAACGTTCTAAACAAAATAATCCTGAGCAAAAAACGAATAATGGCACGAATCCGGAATTTTCAAATCAATCTGATCCGATTGTACAAGCGAAGCAACGGAACCATGGAACAGGACAGCCGCAAAAAGCGAAGCAGTAAGGAAAAGTATTGTAAAAAAGTCTCGCCTATGGCGGGCTTTTTTTACAGTAGATTCGTTTAGGTAGGGTGAAGTGGAAAAGTGATTTTTCCGAATTATTCGTCTACACGTTAATCTGTTGTCTTCGCTGTGAAAAAGACATACAATCGGTATGGTGTGGAAAAGTGAGGGGGAGAATCGATGCCAAAACGAGCGTGGTTATTAATTATTGGAATGATTATAAATGTTACTGCCTCTTCTTTTTTATGGCCTTTTAATACAATCTATATTCATAATTATTTAGGAAAGTCTTTATCTGTTGTCGGAATGGCTTTGATGATTAATTCACTTGCTGCTGCAATTGGAAATCTGGCAGGTGGTTATATGTTTGATAAATGGGGAGGGTACAAGTCTATTCTAACAGGAATTATTATCACACTCGTTTCTGTTGCAGGGCTTGTTATAATACATAGTTGGCCGCTATATGTCGTGTGGTTAGCCGCGATTGGTCTTGGATCTGGAATGGTTTTCCCTTCTATGTATGCTATGATTGCTACTATCTGGCCAGAAGGTGGGCGGCGGGCATTTAATGCATTATATGTTTCCCAGAATTTTGGCGTGGCGCTTGGCTCTGCTCTTGGAGGACTGGTTGCATCCTTACGTATTGATTATATCTTTCTAGCAAATTTAATTCTCTATGCTGCTTTTTTTGTGTTAGCAGCAATTGGATTCAAAACGATTCAAACAAAGCCCGTTCATATAGAAAATGAACCAACAACGCGAAGCCTTTGGAAAATGACTCCAATGTTTAAATCGCTGTTAATTTTATGTACTGCATATATGATGTGTTGGGGTACGTATGTACAATGGCAAGGTGTCATCCCCCTACGTATGCAAGAGTTACATATTAGTTTGAAGTCATATAGCTTATTATGGACTGTAAACGGTGCATTGATTGTGTTGGCACAACCACTTATTCATTGGATTGTTCAGGCAATCAAAGCTTCATTAAAGCAACAATTTATAATTGGAATATCTATTTTTATTATTTCCTTTGCTCTTGTCAGTCAAGCAGAGAGTTTTCGTATGTATATGATTGCAATGATTATATTAACATGCGGCGAAATGTTTGCCTGGCCTGCAGTACCTACCATAGCCAATAATTTAGCACCTACAGGTAAAACTGGATTTTATCAAGGCCTTGTGAATAGTGCGGCAACAGGGGGAAGGATGCTCGGACCATTGGCAGGCGGAGTGATTTTTGATGTATTTCATATTCGTGTATTATTCATCGTCATTCTGGCTACACTAATCGTAGCAATTTTTATTACAAGTGTGTATGATTACAAGCTTGTACATAAGAAAATTGAGAGAAAAATCTCTGTTTGACTGGATATAGAACATAATTTAAAATAGAGTATAAGAAAATAGTTAATGACAGTGATAAGGAGTAGTAGCGATTTCAAGTGGATCAGAGAGTTGACGGTCGGTGCAAGTCAATCTAAGCTTAGTCGTGAACTCACCTTGGAGTAGTAATCGTGAATGAGTAGCGATTATCGTTTCATCCACGTTACGGATAAGAGCGAATGCAAATTGCATTAACTAGGGTGGTACCGCGGGAATATACAACCTCTCGTCCCTTTTGGGATGGGGGTTTTTTTGCATTTTTTTTGCATTCCAACGGAAATAGAATGGAGGGTATTGTGGTGAGTTATAATCATCAAGAAATCGAGAAGAAGTGGCAAATGTATTGGGAAGAACATACAACATTCCGTACAACAGAAGACAAAGAAAAGCCTAAATTTTATGTGTTGGACATGTTTCCGTATCCGTCTGGCGTAGGACTTCATGTCGGACATCCAGAAGGGTATACAGCAACAGATATTTTAGCTCGTATGAAACGGATGCAAGGCTATAATGTGCTTCATCCAATGGGGTGGGATGCATTTGGTCTTCCTGCAGAGCAGTACGCGCTAGATACAGGTAATGATCCCGCAGAATTTACAGTAAAAAATATTAATACATTCCGTAGACAAATTAAGTCACTCGGTTTTTCTTATGACTGGGATCGTGAAGTGAACACGACGGATCCCGATTATTATAAATGGACGCAATGGATATTCATTAAGATGTTTGAAAAAGGGTTAGCATATGTCGATGAGGTTGCCGTGAATTGGTGTCCTGCCCTTGGAACGGTACTAGCAAATGAAGAAGTAATTGATGGTAAGAGTGAACGAGGTGGCCACCCGGTAGAACGACGTCCGATGAAGCAATGGGTTTTGAAAATTACTGAGTATGCCGATCGTTTATTAGAAGATCTGGAAGAACTAGATTGGCCAGAAAGTTTAAAAGAAATGCAGCGAAACTGGATTGGTCGTTCGGAAGGTGCAGAGGTTCATTTTACTATTGATGGAACGGATGAAACGTATACGGTATTTACAACGCGGCCAGATACTTTATTTGGTGCAACATACTCTGTTCTAGCTCCAGAGCATGAGCTTGTAGGTAAAATTACAACTCCTGAACAAAAGGCTGCAGTAGAAGCCTACTTAGATAAGGTGAAAACAAAAAGTGATTTGGAACGTACGGATTTGGCAAAGGATAAAACAGGTGTGTTCACAGGTGCCTATGCAATTAATCCTGTTAATGGTGAAAAAATGCCAATCTGGATTGCTGATTATGTGCTAATTAGTTATGGGTCCGGTGCTATCATGGCAGTACCTGCCCATGATGAACGTGACTACGAATTTGCGAAAAAATTCGAGCTTCCAATTAAACAAGTGGTAGAAGGCGGAGATATTGCGAAAGAAGCTTACACAGGTGACGGCGCTCATATTAACTCTGGTTTTCTAAATGGACTTGGTAAAGAAGAAGCGATTACTAATATGATTGACTGGCTTGTTGCAAAGGGTACAGGGGAAAAGAAAGTAACATACCGCTTACGCGATTGGTTATTTAGCCGTCAGCGCTATTGGGGCGAACCGATTCCTGTTATCCACTGGGAAGATGGTACGATGACAGCTGTACCAGAAGAAGAATTACCGTTGCTTCTACCTAAAACAGATAATATTCGTCCTTCAGGAACAGGAGAATCACCGCTTGCTAATATAGAAGAATGGGTTCAGGTTGTAGATCCAATTACAGGGAAAAAGGGTCGCCGGGAAACGAATACGATGCCACAATGGGGGGGAAGTTGCTGGTATTTCTTGCGCTACATCGATCCGCATAATAGTGAAAAACTAGCAGACCCAGAAAAGTTAAAACAATGGCTTCCGGTTGATACATACATCGGCGGTGCAGAGCATGCAGTCCTTCACTTATTGTATGCACGCTTTTGGCATAAATTCCTGTATGATATCGGTGTTGTTCCAACGAAAGAACCATTCCAAAAATTATTCAATCAAGGAATGATTTTAGGATCAAACAATGAAAAAATGAGTAAGTCAAAAGGAAATGTCGTCAATCCGGATGATGTAGTAGCAAGTCACGGAGCGGACACACTCCGCTTATATGAAATGTTCATGGGGCCACTGGATGCATCGATTGCATGGTCTGAAAATGGTCTTGATGGATCCCGTCGTTTCTTAGATCGTGTATGGCGCTTACTTATACAAGAAAATGGCGAACTAAGTGAGAAAATAGTAGAAAAACCAAATAAAGCTCTCGATAAAGTATTTCACCAAATGGTGAAAAAAGTGACGGAAGACTATGAAGGTCTTCGGTTTAACACAGCAATTTCACAAATGATGGTATTTTGTAATGATGCTTATAAAGCTGATATCCTTCCAAAGGAATACATGGAGGGCTTTGTTCAACTATTGGCTCCAGTTGCACCTCATCTAGCAGAAGAGTTATGGAGTAAACTTGCGCATACAGAATCCATTACGTACAGTGCTTGGCCATCTTATGATGAATCTAAGCTTGTCGAAGACGAGATTGAAATTGTAGTGCAAATAAACGGTAAACTAAAAGCAAAATTGATGATCCCTAAGGATGCAACGAAAGAACAAATGGAAGATGCAGCCATGAAGGATGAAACTATAACAGAACAAATAGAAGGAAAAACGATCCGTAAAGTAATTACAGTACCAGGTAAGCTTGTTAATATTGTTGCCAATTAATAGTGCAAAAGCCCTCCTAATTTTTAAAACATAAGTCATTGCTTTTTCACACATACTACAGATGACTTAATTAAAAGAGGAGGGTTGCAGCATGGCAAAAGGAAGAAGCAATAATAGTGGTCAGAAACAACCAAATTTTAATGACTCATCGAATTCTTCAAAAGAAAAGCAAACGCAAATAAAAAAGAATGACAAGGAAAAATAAATAGGATTTAACGGAGGGAGAATCATAAGGATTCTCTCTCTTTGTTGTTCATTTTTCTGTAACAATTTGTTCAGCTCAGGAGTACGAAGCGAGCATGTTTGTTGTTATTTATACGCAAAGGGGTATAGGGTCGTCAATATGGTGGGGGGAATGAACGAATATAGGGGAGAATTACAATTTTCATGAGAGTGTCTGTTTCTTTTGCATATAGTATTACGAATGAATGCAAGGGGGCATATGAAAATGGCTAACATCCAAAACATAGAGATTAATCGAAATATAGGAACGGTGAACATCGGAAATCATTATAATCTAACATCACTTTCTGTTTCCAAAACGAGTAATGGGTCTGGTGCACTTAATATGGGAGTATACGTAAATGGCA
>NZ_JBXKMX010000100.1:0-39724 GCF_056992975.1 Ectobacillus sp.
TTAGATTTTCAGCCATCTGTTCAGGATTGACTTGAACGAATGCATAGAAATAAGTAAAGGCGATAATTAAAGCAACATATACAATCATTCCCACAGGATGAGAATAGTTAAAGTTTTGAATAATCCATTGCGATACATTACTTTGCGGAAAAAACTGAGCAATTGTTGGTGGTGTGATCAAGAAAGAAACAGCGAAAATAACTGGAATGACACCTGCACTATTTACTTTTAACGGTAAATGTGTGTTTTGTACATTTCCATATGAGCTACTTCCTGCTGTACTCTTAGCGTACTGAATCGGAATTTTCCGAGTAGCTTGTTGAATGTAGATAACACCAACAATAACTGCTAATACAGCTATTAGGATCAATACGATTTTCAAAACACTTAGAAATAGTTGATCTCCAACGTTTTGAAACTGCTGAATATAAACTTGGTTCACAATATTTGGAATTGCTGCGGCAATACCAGCAAAAATGATAATAGAAATACCATTACCAACGCCATTTGCTGTGATCTGCTCACCAAGCCACATTAAAAATGCCGTGCCTGCTGTTAAAACCGTCGCAATATACAAATACGTTGCCCAACCTGGATTTACTATCAATTGTCCGTTTGCTAGATTGTTAAATCCGATTGACATCGCAATGGCTTGGATAAACGCTAAGACGATTGTTAGGTAACGGGTAAATTGAGTTAACTTACGACGTCCCATCTCACCTTGGTTTTTCCATTCCGTAAACTTTGGAACTACATCCATTTGCAATAGCTGTACAATAATGGATGATGTAATGTATGGCATAATTCCCATCGCGAAGATAGAGAAATTCTTTAAGGCTCCTCCACCAAACGTGTTTAAAATGCCTAGTGCATTTAACGAATCTTGTGCTTTTAATACTTCTGCGTTGACGTTCGGCACCGGAATGAAAGTCCCGATGCGAAAAACGACCAACATTGCAAGGGTGAACAAAATCTTACGTCTTATCTCAGCAACGCGCATAAAGTTGGAGATTGTGCGAAACATTAAATCACCTCAGTTTTGCCACCAGCTGCTTCAATTGCTTCTACGGCAGTTGAAGAAAACTTGTGAGCTTTAACGGTAAGTTTCTTTTCTAACTTACCACTTGCAAGGATTTTAACACCGTTATTGACTTTGCTAATAACTCTCGTTTCAAGCAATAATTCAGGTGTTACCTCTGTACCATCTTCAAAGCGATTTAATGCAGAAAGGTTAACGATTACGAATTCCTTGCGGTTAACATTCGTAAATCCACGTTTTGGTAAGCGACGGAACAATGGTGTTTGACCACCTTCGAATCCAAGACGAACACCACCACCAGAACGAGCGTTTTGTCCTTTATGACCTTTACCAGCAGTTTTACCGTTACCAGAACCGATACCGCGACCGACGCGGTTACGAACTTTACGAGAACCTTCAGCAGGCTTTAATTCATGAAGTTTCATTCTTAAGCACCTCCTTATAGTAAAATTGATTATTAAGCTTCTTTAACCGTTACAAGGTGAGAAACTTTTGTGATCATACCGCGAATCGCAGGAGATTCTTCTTTGACTACAGTTTGTTGAAGCTTACGTAAGCCAAGAGCTTCTACTGTTGCACGTTGATCTTGCGGACGACCAATTACACTACGAGTGAGGGTGATTTCTAACTTTGCCATTTCATTTCCCTCCTTATTTTTAGCCTAGTAGCTCTTCTACAGATTTGCCACGCAATTTTGCTACTACATCAGCACTTTTTAGATTACTTAAACCACTAACAGTGGCACGAATCATATTTACAGGTGTGTTAGATCCTAAAGATTTAGAAAGAATATCTTGAACACCAGCTAATTCAAGCACTGCACGAACTGGGCCACCAGCGATAACGCCAGTACCTTCTGCGGCAGGTTTCAAGAATACTGATCCAGCTCCGAACTGACCAAGTATTACGTGAGGAATAGTTGTGCCAACAAGTGGTACAGTAATTAAGTTTTTCTTAGCATCTTCGATAGCTTTACGGATAGCATCTGGAACTTCTTGTGCTTTTCCAGTACCGAAACCTACATGGCCGTTCTTATCTCCAACAACAACCAATGCAGCGAAACGAAAACGACGTCCGCCCTTTACAACCTTAGCGACACGGTTAATCGTAACTACGCGTTCTTCAAGTTCTAATTTGCTTGGGTCAATGCGATTCATGTATTTTCCCTCCTTTGACCATTAAAATTGTAATCCAGCTTCGCGTGCAGCATCAGCTAACGCTTTAACACGACCGTGGTAGATATATCCGCCGCGATCAAATACTACTTCTTTAATACCTTTTTCAATAGCACGTTTTGCAACTGCTTCTCCGACTGTTGTAGCTGCAGTAATGTTGCTAGTACCTTCGAAAGAAAGTTCTTTATCAAGAGTAGATGCACTTGCAATCGTAACACGATTAACATCATCAATTACTTGTGCATAAATGTGTTGATTAGAACGAAATACATTCAAACGTGGACGTTCAGCAGTACCTGTTAACTTCGTACGTACACGTGCGTGTCTTTTTCTACGAATGGCATTCTTATCAGGCTTCGTGATCATTTATGTCACTCCTTTCCTATCACATAACGAAATTACTTAGCAGTTTTACCTTCTTTACGACGAACAAATTCGCCTTCATAACGAATACCTTTACCTTTATAAGGTTCAGGAGCACGAACCGCACGAATGTTAGCAGCTACTTCGCCAACACGTTGCTTGTCGATACCTTTAATGATGATTTTTGTATTAGCAGGAACTTCGATTTCAATTCCTTCTTCTGGTTCAAATTCAACTGGATGAGAGTATCCAACGCTTAGTACTAGTTTTTTGCCTTGCTTTTGAGCACGGTACCCAACCCCGATTAATTCAAGACCACGTTGAAAGCCGTTTGTAACACCTTCCACCATGTTCCCGATCAAAGAACGAGTCGTACCATGAAGAGCACGATGCGCTTTATCATCAGAAGGACGTTCTACTGAAAGAACGTTATCTTCGATTTTAATAATCATATCAGCATGAAAAACACGAGTAAGTTCACCTTTAGGACCTTTAACTGTTACAGAGTTGTTTTCGTCAGCTGTAATCGTTACGCCTGCAGGAATTTCAAGAATCTTTTTCCCAATACGAGACATTTGTCACACCTCCGTTCGTTTCAAAATTACCAAACGTATGCTACGATTTCTCCACCTGTTTGTGCTTGACGAGCTTGTTTGTCCGTCATAACACCTTGAGATGTAGAAACAATTGCAATACCTAATCCGTTAAGTACACGTGGTACTTCGTCAGCCTTTGCGTATACGCGAAGACCTGGTTTACTAATACGCTTTAATCCAGTGATTACGCGTTCACTATTTGGACCGTATTTCAAGAAAATACGAAGAACACCTTGCTTGTTGTCCTCAATGTATTCTACATCGCGAACGAAACCTTCACGTTTCAAGATTTCTGCAATTTCCTTCTTAACATTAGAAGCAGGAACTTCTAATTTATCGTGACGCACCATGTTCGCATTACGGATGCGAGTAAGCATATCTGCAATAGGGTCTGTCATCACCATTTGTGTTACCTCCTTCCCATTTTCGGGTTTTACCAACTTGCTTTTTTAATGCCAGGAATTTGTCCTTTATATGCTAATTCACGGAAACAAATACGGCAAAGTTTGAATTTACGGTATACAGAGTGTGGACGACCACAACGTTCGCAGCGTGTATACTCTTGAACCTTAAACTTTGGAGTACGTTTTTGCTTCGCAATCATTGATTTTTTAGCCACGTTTTCGCCTCCTCTACTTAGCGCTTGCTTCCATTATTTTTGGAAAGGCATACCGAATTGAGTCAACAATTCGCGACCTTCTTCATCAGTATTTGCAGTCGTTACAATAACGATGTCCATACCGCGTACTTTACTTACTTTATCATAATCAATTTCAGGGAAGATCAACTGTTCTCTAACACCTAGAGTATAGTTTCCACGACCATCAAAAGATTTTTTAGAAATACCATGGAAGTCACGTACACGTGGTAATGAAACTGAGATTAATTTATCAAAAAACTCATACATTTTTTCTCCACGTAATGTAACTTTTGCACCAATCGGCATTCCTTCACGAAGGCGAAAACCTGCGATTGATTTCTTTGCACGTGTTATAACTGGTTTTTGGCCAGCGATCATTGTCAATTCTTCAACTGCGTTATCTAACGCTTTTGAATTGGATACTGCATCGCCAACACCCATGTTAATAACGATTTTGTCAAGCTTTGGTACCTGCATTACTGATTTATAACTGAACTTGCTCATTAGAGCAGCTGAGATTTCTTTTTGGTACTTTTCTTTAAGGCGATTCAATGAAGGGACCTCCTTTCGAAAAAAATTTATTATTTATCTAATGATTCACCGGATTTAACCGCTACGCGAACCTTTTGACCGTCCACTTCTTTATAACCTACGCGAGTAGGCTCACCAGTTTTTGGATCTAATGGCATTACATTAGATACATGGATTGGCGCTTCCTTAGTTTGAATTCCACCTTGTGGATTCAATTGAGATGGCTTAGAGTGCTTCTTAACGATGTTAACACCCTCAACAATGACACGGTTTTGCTTAGGAAAAGAAGCTAGGATTACGCCTTGCTTTCCTTTGTCTTTACCAGTGATTACTTGTACTTTGTCACCTTTTTTTACATGCATCTTACTTGTGCACCTCCTTAGAAAGGCAATACTTAAATTATAAAACTTCTGGAGCTAGTGAAACAATTTTCATGAAATTGCTTTCGCGCAATTCACGAGCAACTGGTCCGAAGATACGAGTACCACGAGGGCTCTTATCATCTTTAATAATAACTGCTGCATTTTCGTCAAAACGGATGTATGATCCGTCATTACGGCGTGCACCGCTTTTTGTACGAACGATAACGGCTTTAACAACTTCACCTTTTTTAACAACGCCACCTGGTGTTGCTTGTTTAACACTAGCGACGATGATATCACCGATGTTAGCAAACTTGCGACCAGAACCACCAAGTACTTTAATTGTTAATAATTCACGTGCACCTGAGTTATCGGCAACTTTCAAACGAGTTTCTTGTTGGATCATGCTATGAAACCTCCCTTCGGATTTCTCATTATCCGAGTCGTCTATTAAATAATTACTGCTTCTTCAACGATTTCTACTAAACGGAAACGCTTTGTTGCTGATAGCGGACGAGTTTCCATAATCTTGACGATATCGCCAATCTTAGCTTGATTTTGCTCGTCATGCGCTTTGTACTTTTTAGAGTATTTCACGCGTTTTCCGTATAAAGTATGAGTCTTGTAAGTTTCAACTAAAACAGTGATCGTTTTGTCCATTTTGTCAGAAACAACACGTCCAGTGTAAACTTTACGTTGGTTGCGTTCGCTCACAAGGCAAACCTCCCCTCAAATTTTATCCGTTAATTCCAATTTCTCTTTGACGAACTACAGTTTTCATACGAGCAATCGCTTTGCGTACTTCACGAATGCGAGCTGTATTTTCTAGTTGTCCTGTAGCAAGTTGGAAGCGAAGGTTAAATAATTCTTCCTTTAACGCTTTAACTTTTTGTTCAATCTCGGCAGTGGTTAATTCACGAATTTCATTACTTTTCATTTGCTTCACCACCATTTTCTATACGTTTTACAATTTTCGTTCTGATTGGAAGCTTGTGACTAGCTAAACGTAATGCTTCACGAGCGATTTCTTCAGATACGCCAGCGATTTCAAACATTACCTTACCAGGCTTAACTACTGCTACCCAGCCTTCAGGTGCCCCTTTACCGGAACCCATCCGTACTTCTAATGGCTTTGCAGTGTAAGGCTTAGAAGGGAAAATTTTGATCCAAACTTGACCGCCACGTTTCATGTAACGAACCATTACACGACGAGCAGCTTCTATTTGACGGTTAGTAATCCAATGTGCTTCAAGTGCTTGAAGACCGAATTCACCGAAATGAACTTCAGTGCCGCCTTTCGCTTTACCTTGCATTCTACCACGATGTTCTTTACGATATTTAACGCGTTTAGGCATCAACATGATTATTTTCCTCCTTCCTCAGAAGCTTTCTTTTTTGTAGGAAGGACTTCTCCACGGTAAATCCATACTTTTACGCCAAGCTTACCATATGTTGTATCTGCTTCTGCAGTTGCATAGTCAATGTCTGCGCGAAGAGTATGAAGTGGAACAGTACCTTCACTATAAGATTCAGAACGAGCAATATCAGCTCCGCCAAGACGACCAGAAACTTGAGTTTTAATACCTTTTGCTCCTGAACGAACCGTACGTTGAATTGCTTGTTTTTGAGCACGACGGAATGATACGCGATTTTCTAATTGACGAGCGATGTTTTCAGCAACTAGCTTTGCATCAAGATCAGCTCTTTTGATTTCTAAAATGTTAATGTGTACTCTCTTGCTAGTTAGTTGGTTAAGAGCTTTACGAAGCGCTTCGACTTCCGTACCACCTTTACCAATTACCATACCAGGTTTCGCAGTATGAATAGTTACGTTTATACGATTTGCAGCACGTTCAATTTCAACTTTAGAAACAGCAGCATCCGCTAAACGAGCAGTAATGTATTCGCGAACTTTAATGTCTTCATGCAAAAGATCAGCAAAGTCTTTTTCAGCATACCATCTTGACTCCCAATCGCGAATGATGCCGACGCGAAGACCGACCGGATTAACTTTTTGACCCATCGATTATCCCTCCTTCTTTTCTGATACCACGATTGTGATGTGGCTAGTACGCTTGTTAATTTGGCTTGCACGTCCCATAGCACGTGGACGGAAACGTTTCAAAGTTGGACCTTCATCAACAAAAGTTGCGCTAACAATCAAATTGTTAGGATCCATCTCATAGTTATGTTCTGCGTTTGCAATTGCAGAATTTAAAAGCTTTTCTACAACTGGAGATGCAGTTTTTGGTGTATGGCGAAGGATTGCGATCGCTTCCCCTACTTGCTTTCCTCGAATTAAATCTACTACAAGACGAACTTTACGAGGAGCAATACGAACTGTTCTCGCTACTGCTTTAGCTTGCATGTAAGTTCCTCCTCTCTTTATCTTTTCGTTTTCTTATCGTCGGCATCATGGCCTTTGTACATACGTGTAGGCGCAAATTCACCTAATTTATGACCTACCATGTCTTCTGTTACGAAAACAGGCACATGCTTACGTCCGTCATAAACAGCGATTGTGTGTCCGATGAATTGTGGGAAAATAGTGGAACGACGTGACCAAGTTTTAATAACTTGTTTACCGGTATTACCGTCTAATTGTTCGATTTTCTTCATTAAATGATCATCGACAAATGGTCCCTTTTTTAAGCTGCGAGCCATTTTTGTACCTCCCTTCGCGATTGCTGTACGGTTCTAATGAACCGTACTTCAACCCCGTTATTTTTTACGACGACGAACAATGAATTTGTCTGAAGCCTTATTTTTCTTACGAGTTTTGAATCCAAGAGTAGGTTTACCCCATGGACTCATTGGAGATTTACGTCCGATAGGAGCACGGCCCTCACCACCACCGTGTGGGTGATCATTAGGGTTCATTACAGAACCACGAACTGTAGGACGTTTGCCTAACCAACGAGAACGACCTGCTTTACCGATTTTAATAAGTTCATGTTGTTCGTTTCCAACTTGACCTACTGTAGCACGGCATGTTGATAACACTAAACGTACTTCACCAGAAGTTAAACGTACTAATACGTATTTTCCTTCTTTACCAAGCACTTGTGCAGATGAACCAGCAGAACGTACTAATTGGCCACCTTTACCAGGCTTAAGTTCGATGTTGTGAATAATTGTACCTACAGGCATATTAACAAGAGGTAGTGCGTTACCTACTTTAATGTCAGCATCAACGCCAGACATAATTTCCATACCTACTTCTAGGTTTTTTGGAGCAATAATGTAACGTTTTTCTCCGTCAATATAATGAATTAGAGCGATGTTAGCTGAGCGATTTGGATCATACTCAATTGTAGCAACGCGTCCTAGAATTCCATCTTTATCGCGCTTAAAGTCAATCACACGATATTGACGCTTATGTCCGCCACCTTGGTGACGTACAGTAATTCTACCTAAGTTGTTACGTCCTGCTTTATTATATAAAGGTCTTAGTAATGATTTCTCTGGAGTACTAGTAGTAATTTCAGCGAAATCGCTAGCAGTCATATTACGACGACCGTTAGAGGTTGGTTTATACTTCTTAATTGCCATCTCGGTTTCCCTCCTTCTCTATTAGAATTAAACGCCTTCGAAGATTTCGATTTCTTTGCTGTCGGCAGTTAATTTCACGATAGCCTTTCTACGACGGTTTGTTAAACCAGAGTAGCGACCAACTCGTTTAAATTTAGGTTTGTAGTTCATGATGTTAACTTTTTCAACCTTCACGCCGAAGATTTCTTCAATAGCTTGTTTTACTTCCGTTTTGTTCGCTTTCACGTCAACATCGAAAGTGTATTTTTTTTCAGCTGTAACTTCCATAGAACGTTCAGTAATAACTGGGCGCTTAATAATATCACGAGGATCTTTCATTATGCAAGCACCTCCTCTACTTTTTCCACTGCTGCTTTCGTCATGATTAATTTGTCATGATAAAGAACATCTAACACGTTCACGCTATTAGCAGTAATAACTGTAACACCAGGGATGTTGCGAGCAGATAATGCAACTGCTTCGTTACTATCGTCAGTAACGATTAGTGCTTTCTTCTCTACAGACAAGCCTTTAAGTACGGATGACATTTCTTTTGTTTTAGGTGCATCAAATGCTAAGCTATCAAGAACAATAATGTTGTTTTCAAGTACCTTAGTAGACAATGCAGATTTAACAGCTAAGCGACGAACTTTTTTAGGTAATTTGTATGCGTATGATCTTGGAGTTGGTCCAAATACGATACCACCACCACGCCATTGTGGAGAACGAATTGAACCTTGACGAGCGCGTCCAGTTCCTTTTTGTTTCCATGGTTTACGACCACCACCGCGTACTTCAGAACGGCCTTTTACTTTATGTGTACCTTGACGAAGTGATGCACGTTGCATAACTAAAGCGTCAAAAAGTACAGCTTCATTTGGTTCAATTCCGAAAATAGCTTCTGCTAATTCGATTTCACCAACTTGTGATCCTGCTTGATTAAATAACGTTACTTTTGGCATTGGATGTCCTCCTTTCTATTTTTTTATTTTCCAGCCTTAACAGAGCTTGAAATCACTACGAATGACTTCTTAGCGCCTGGTACGTTACCTTTAATTAAAAGTAGGTTGCGAGCTGCATCTACTCTTACGATTTCTAGGTTTTGTACAGTAACTTGTTCTCCACCCATACGTCCAGCAAGTTTTTTGCCTTTAAATACACGGTTTGGAGCAACAGGTCCCATTGAACCTGGACGACGATGGTAACGAGAACCATGGGCCATAGGTCCACGTGATTGTCCGTGACGCTTGATAGGTCCTTGGAATCCTTTACCTTTTGATGTACCGATTACATCAACTGCATCGCCTTGTGCAAAAATTTCTACGTTAACCTCTTGACCAACTTCGTACTCTTCAACGTTAGCATCGCGTAATTCGCGAATGAAGCGCTTAGGAGTAGTATTTGCTTTTGCTGTATGTCCTGCTTCAGGTTTGTTAGCAAGCTTTTCACGTTTGTCATCAACGCCTAATTGGATTGCATTGTAGCCATCTGTTTCAGTCGTTTTCTTTTGTAGGACAACGTTTGGAGCAGCTTCAACAACTGTTACTGGAACTAATTCGCCATTTTCAGCAAACACTTGAGTCATACCGATCTTTCTTCCTAAGATTCCTTTGGTCATGAGTCACACCTCCTGCAATAATTTGTGTTTTGTTTCATTTATAGTTTTATTTCGATATCTACGCCAGACGGTAGATCTAAACGCATAAGTGAATCTACGGTTTGTGGAGTAGGGTTCACGATGTCGATTAAGCGTTTATGCGTGCGCATTTCAAACTGCTCACGAGAGTCTTTGTACTTATGCACAGCACGAAGAATTGTGTATACAGTTTTTTCAGTTGGTAACGGAATCGGACCTGAAACCGTAGCACCAGAACGTTTTGCAGTTTCCACAATTTTCTCTGCTGAACGATCAAGAATACGATGATCGTAAGCTTTTAAACGGATGCGAATCTTTTCTTTTGCCATTATTTTCCCTCCTTCTTCGCCTATTTTAAAAATAGACATTCTCCATGGAAATTTTCCGCACACGCGCCATGGCAAAGCGGCCGGGTGTGTCGGTAACCTTCCACTTCAACGCAGTCAAAGACCAACATTTAAATTATACACTGTATTACCCAAAGATGCAACTATAACATAGGCACTTTTTTGAGCACTTTTAACATTATACATGGAGCAAAAAAGATTTTCAACAATATATACAATTTACGATAAATCTTTTCATAACCGTATTCTTTCTTTGACATCTTTTCCTATACTACCAATGCTGATAACTCTATCATACTTTCCTAAATAAGGCCGGAACAAAGATAAATAGCTTCCAATCTTTAATTTTTTACGCAAAAAGAGCTTAGAACAAATTGTTCTAAGCTCTTCTATCATTATTGTTTTTATAAATTATTCAATGATTTTTGCTACTGAACCAGCGCCTACAGTACGTCCGCCTTCACGGATAGAGAACTTTGTACCTTCTTCAACAGCGATTGGAGCAATAAGTTCAACTGTCATTTCAGTGTTATCGCCAGGCATAACCATTTCAACGCCTTCTGGTAAATGAACGATGCCAGTTACGTCAGTTGTACGGAAATAGAATTGTGGACGATAGTTTGTGAAGAATGGAGTGTGACGTCCACCTTCTTCTTTTGATAGAACGTAAACTTGTGCTGTAAATTTAGAGTGAGCCTTAACAGAACCTGGTTTAGCAAGGATTTGTCCACGTTGGATATCTTCACGAGCTACCCCACGAAGAAGAGCTCCGATGTTGTCACCAGCTTGTGCTTGGTCAAGAAGCTTACGGAACATTTCTACGCCTGTTACAGTAGTAGATTTGTTTTCTTCAGCAAGACCGATGATTTCTACAACATCCCCAACTTTAACAGTACCACGTTCTACACGACCTGTAGCAACTGTTCCACGACCAGTGATAGAGAATACATCTTCAATTGGAAGTAGGAAAGGCTTGTCAGTGTCACGAACTGGAGTTGGGATATAAGAATCAACTTCAGCCATTAATTCATGAATTTTTTCTTCCCATACAGGGTCGCCTTCTAGTGCTCTAAGAGCAGAACCTTTAACTACAGGAACATCGTCGCCAGGGAAGTCGTATTCTGATAATAGATCACGAATTTCCATTTCAACTAGTTCTAGTAATTCTTCATCGTCTACCATGTCACATTTGTTCATGAATACTACGATGTAAGGAACACCTACTTGACCAGAAAGAAGGATATGTTCACGAGTTTGTGGCATTGGACCATCAGCAGCAGATACTACTAGGATCGCGCCATCCATTTGAGCAGCACCAGTGATCATGTTTTTAACATAGTCAGCATGTCCTGGGCAGTCAACGTGTGCATAGTGACGAGTTTCAGTTTCATATTCAACGTGTGCAGTAGAGATTGTGATACCACGTTCTCTTTCTTCTGGTGCACCATCGATTTGATCGTAAGCACGAGCTTCTGCTCCACCAGTTTTAGCAAGTACAGTTGTAATTGCAGCAGTTAAAGTTGTTTTACCATGGTCAACGTGTCCGATTGTTCCGATGTTAACATGGGGTTTAGAGCGGTCATATTTAGCTTTAGCCATTGTTTATATCCTCCTTAATATATACCTGTTTTTTATATAGGATAGAAAACGGAGAAGCGGTTGCCGCTCCGCTTTCTAGGCTTACATTAGTATTTATACTGGAACAATTGATAAAAATCAATTATTCTCCTTTATTTTTCTTAATGATTTCTTCAGCAATGCTGCGTGGAACTTCTTCATAGTGGTCAAATACCATTGAGAATGTTCCGCGTCCTTGCGTATTAGAACGTAGTGCTGTTGCATATCCAAACATTTCTGAAAGTGGAACCATTGCACGAACTACTTGTGCGTTACCACGAGCATCCATACCTTCAACACGACCACGACGAGATGTAATATCACCCATAATGTCACCAAGGTACTCATCTGGAATGATTACTTCAACTTTCATCGTAGGTTCAAGAAGAGCTGGGTTACATTTAGATGCAGCAGCCTTAAGAGCCATAGAAGCAGCGATCTTAAATGCCATTTCTGATGAATCGACATCATGGTAAGAACCGTCTACTAATGCAGCTTTAACGTCTACTAGTGGATATCCAGCGATAACACCATTTTTCAATGCATCTTCAAGACCTGATTGTACAGCAGGAATATATTCACGAGGAACTACCCCACCGACGATCTTGTTAGCAAATTCGAAACCCTTACCTTCTTCGTTTGGTTCGAATTCAATCCAAACGTGACCGAACTGTCCACGACCACCTGATTGACGTGCAAACTTACCTTCAACACGAGCAGGAGAGCGGAATGTTTCACGGTACGCAACTTGTGGTGCACCTACGTTTGCTTCTACTTTGAATTCGCGACGCATACGGTCAACGATGATATCAAGGTGAAGTTCGCCCATTCCAGCAATGATGGTTTGACCAGTTTCTTGGTCAGTCCAAGCGCGGAATGTAGGATCTTCTTCAGCAAGTTTTACTAGTGCTGTACCCATCTTATCTTGGTCAGCCTTAGATTTAGGTTCGATAGCTACGTTAATAACTGGTTCTGGGAACGTCATAGATTCAAGAATTACTTGATTCTTTTCGTCGCATAGTGTATCACCAGTTGTAGTATCTTTCAATCCTACAGCAGCAGCAATGTCACCTGAGTAACATACAGAAATCTCTTTACGAGCATTCGCATGCATTTGTAGAATACGTCCTAAACGTTCACGCTTACCTTTAGTAGAGTTAATTACGTAAGAACCAGCTTCCGCTTTACCAGAGTATACACGGAAGAATGTTAGCTTACCTACATAAGGGTCTGTCATGATTTTGAAAGCAAGTGCAGAGAATGGACCGTCATCAACAGCAGGACGTGTCACTTCTTCATCACTATCAGGAAGTGTTCCTTTAATTGCAGGTACATCCAATGGTGATGGTAAGTAATCAATTACTGCATCAAGCATTAATTGAACGCCTTTGTTTTTAAAAGCAGATCCACATACTACTGGGAAGAATTCTACACTTAGTGTAGCTTTACGAATCGCAGCTTTTAGTTCTTCAGCTGTGATTTCTTCCCCGTCAAGATATTTCATCATTAACTCTTCATCGTAGTCAGCAAGTGCTTCGATTAATGAGCCATGAAGTTCTTCAGCTTTTTCAAGATATTCTTCAGGGATTTCTCTCTCTTGAATATCAGTACCTAAATCATTTGTATAGAAATGAGCTTTCATTTCTACTAAGTCAATGATTGCTTGGAATTGATCTTCCGCACCAATTGGGAATTGGATTGGATGAGCATTCGCTTGCAGGCGATCATGCAAAGTTCCTACAGAGTATAGGAAGTCTGCACCGATCTTGTCCATTTTGTTAACGAACACGATACGAGGTACGCCGTAAGTTGTTGCTTGACGCCAAACTGTTTCTGTTTGTGGTTCAACACCAGATTGTGCATCAAGTACAGCAACTGCACCATCAAGTACACGTAAAGAACGTTCAACTTCTACAGTGAAGTCTACGTGTCCTGGGGTATCAATGATATTAACACGATGACCTTTCCATTGAGCTGTTGTAGCAGCAGACGTGATTGTAATACCACGTTCTTGTTCCTGCTCCATCCAGTCCATTGTTGCAGCCCCTTCGTGAACCTCACCGATCTTATGTACACGGCCAGTGTAGAACAAAATACGTTCTGTTGTAGTCGTTTTACCAGCATCGATGTGGGCCATAATACCAATGTTACGAGTGTTGTCTAAGGAGAACTCTCTAGTCATATAGTATTATTTCTCCTTCCTATTAGTGGATTGGATTTTTTAATTACAAGCATAAAAGCTGCCTCTCTCATTACACATCGTAAGTATATCAAAAAACATCTTCATTATGTAAGACGTTCATTGAAGAGTGAAAAATTTCTTTTCACTCTACCTAGATGAACGAGAAGCGACAGCTTTATATGAACAAGTATTAGTGTATTCTTACCAACGATAGTGAGCAAATGCTTTATTTGCTTCTGCCATTTTATGAGTATCTTCACGTTTCTTCACTGATGCACCAGAGTTGTTAGCAGCATCAAGAATTTCGTTAGCAAGACGTTCTTCCATCGTCTTTTCACCACGAAGTCTTGCATAGTTTACTAACCAACGAAGTCCTAGAGTAGTACGACGTTCTGGACGAACTTCTACAGGAACTTGGTAGTTAGCACCCCCAACACGACGAGCGCGTACTTCAAGAACTGGCATGATGTTTTTAAGAGCTTGTTCAAATACTTCCATAGGATCTTTACCTGAACGATCACGAACGATGTCAAATGAGCTATAAAGAATCGCTTGAGAAGTACCTTTTTTTCCGTCGATCATCATTTTATTGATAAGACGAGTAACAAGCTTGGAATTGTAAAGCGGGTCTGGTAAAACGTCTCTTTTAGAGACAGGTCCTTTACGAGGCATGTATATTTCCTCCTTTCAACATGAAATTGTATTATTTCTTAGCAGCTTTAGGTTTCTTAGTACCGTATTTAGAACGTGATTGGCCACGGTTTGTAACACCAGCTGTATCAAGCGCACCACGTACGATATGGTAACGTACCCCTGGTAAATCCTTTACACGACCGCCACGAATAAGTACAACACTATGTTCTTGTAGGTTATGGCCGATACCTGGGATATAAGCAGTTACTTCAATACCATTTGTTAAACGAACACGAGCATATTTACGAAGCGCTGAGTTCGGTTTCTTTGGAGTCATAGTACCAACACGAGTACATACACCGCGCTTTTGTGGTGCAGCCAAGTCAGTTGCTTGTTTCTTCAAAGAGTTAAATCCTTTGTTTAACGCTGGTGATTTGGATTTCCATACTTTATCAGTACGACCTTTTCTAACTAGTTGGTTAATAGTAGGCATGGGTTATCCTCCCTTCACATCTTTGTATGACCACACATCCAGGTGGTTCATTAATAGTTCAAAACAAAGTTTTTGCAAGGAAGAAGTAAGATCCTCTTCCTCACAAAAACAGTTTTAAATAATTATAAATTGCATCGAAGCGCTTTGCTCTTATATCAGTAAAACACCTTTTAAGAGCAACCTTGCTAATAGTACCATTTTGATTTACAAAATGTCAACTACTGCAAAGGAAATTTGTTTAATTTTATTTAAAAACTTTTAGCTTTCCACGTAAACTTCGTCACTTTGTGCACTTACTTCTTCAGGAGTTTTCTTAGTAAGAGAAACTTTGCGATAACGGCTCATACCAGTACCAGCAGGAACTAGCTTACCAATAATAACATTTTCCTTAAGTCCAAGAAGCTCATCGCGTTTTCCTTTAATTGCTGCATCAGTAAGAACGCGTGTTGTTTCTTGGAAAGAAGCGGCAGATAAGAACGAATCTGTTTCAAGCGATGCTTTCGTAATACCTAAAAGGATTGGACGAGCTGTAGCAGGTTGTTTTCCTTCTAGTAATACTTTTTCATTTGCATCTGTAAATTGGTGAATATCAAGCAATGTACCTGGTAATACGTCTGTTTCACCAGCATCCATAACGCGAACCTTACGAAGCATTTGACGTACCATTACTTCAACGTGCTTATCACCAATTTCTACCCCTTGCATACGATATACTTTTTGTACTTCATGCAACAAGTATTCTTGAACAGCTGTAATATCTGATACCTTTAACAATTCTTTCGGATCAATCGAACCTTCAGTAAGTTCGTGTCCGTGCAAGACAGTTTGACCTTCCGTAACCTTCATGCGAGCTCCATAAGGAACCGTATAAGTACGAGTTTCTACCGCACCTTGTACGACTACTTCTAGACGATCTTTCACTTCATTGATAGCCGCTACTGTACCATCAATTTCTGTAATGACCGCTTGCCCTTTCGGATTACGTGCTTCAAATATTTCTTGAATACGCGGCAAACCTTGCGTAATATCATCTCCGGCAACGCCGCCTGTATGGAATGTACGCATTGTCAATTGGGTTCCTGGTTCACCGATTGATTGAGCGGCGATAATACCAACTGCTTCCCCTACTTCTACATCTGTACCTGTAGCCAAGTTACGTCCGTAACATTTCTTACAAACCCCATGGCGTGTGTTACATGTGAATGCAGAACGGATAAACATGTTTTGAATGCCTGCTTCTTCAATTCTAGTTGCAATATCTTCAGTGATTAATTCATTTTCACGTACAAGAACTTCCTTCGTTTCTGGATGTTTTACTGTTCTTCTAGCAAAACGTCCTACGAGACGATCATACAGTGATTCAATAATTTCATTGCCTTCTTTAATAGCATGAACAAGCAACCCTTTGTCTGTACCACAGTCATCCTCACGAACAATAACATCCTGTGCTACGTCTACTAGACGACGTGTTAGGTAACCAGAGTCTGCTGTTTTAAGAGCTGTATCGGCAAGTCCTTTACGAGCACCATGTGTAGAAATGAAGTATTCGAGTACGGTTAATCCTTCACGGAAACTTGACTTGATTGGAAGTTCGATAATACGTCCAGATGGGTTAGCCATCAAACCACGCATACCGGCAAGTTGCGTAAAGTTAGATGCGTTACCACGGGCCCCAGAATCACTCATCATGAAAATTGGGTTACGTTTGTTCAAGGATTTCATTAGTTTACCTTGAATAACATCTTTTGCATTACTCCAAATGGATACAACACGATCATAACGTTCTTCTTCAGTAATTAGACCGCGGCGGAACTGTTTCGTAACCGTATCAACCTTAGCCTGAGCTTCATGTAGGATTTGTTCCTTTTCACCCAATACGACGATATCAGCCACACCAACTGTAATACCAGCTTTTGTGGAATATTTAAACCCAAGATTCTTCATGCGGTCAAGCATACGAGACGTTTCAGTAATTTTGAAACGTTTGAACACTTCAGCGATGATATTTCCTAAGATTTTCTTCTTAAACGGTGTTACTTCTTCTCGCTCTGCAATAATTGCTTTTACATCTGCACCCTTTGGAACGAAATACTTAATAGGTGTTTCTTTTTCTAAGTTTAATTTCGTAGGTTCATTAATGTAAGGGAACGACTTCGGTAAAATTTCGTTGAATATAAGCTTACCTACAGTTGTTAACAGTAACATTCCATTTTGCTCTTCTGTAAATGTTTCGTTATTTACAGAGCTAGCAGCAACAGCGACGCGAGAATGGAAATGTACGTATCCATTATGATAAGCAAGTAATGCTTCATTTACATCTTTAAATACCATACCTTCGCCAATCGCCCCAGCGCGTTCCATCGTTAAGTAGTAGTTACCTAATACCATATCTTGAGACGGCGTAACAACTGGTTTTCCGTCTTTCGGATTTAAGATGTTTTGCGCAGCAAGCATGAGCATACGTGCTTCTGCTTGCGCTTCAGAAGAAAGCGGAACGTGACAAGCCATTTGGTCACCATCAAAGTCAGCGTTGTATGCTGTACATACAAGCGGATGAAGACGGATTGCACGGCCCTCTACGAGCGTTGGTTCAAATGCTTGAATACCAAGACGGTGAAGAGTCGGTGCACGGTTTAATAAAACTGGATGCTCTTTAATAACCGATTCTAGAACGTCCCAAATATCTGGAGACAAGCGTTCAATTTTGCGTTTCGCACTCTTAATGTTATGCGCTAAGCCTTTCGCTACAAGCTCTTTCATTACAAAAGGCTTAAATAGCTCAATCGCCATTTCCTTTGGTAGACCACATTGGTACATACGAAGACTAGGTCCTACAACGATTACAGAACGACCAGAATAGTCAACACGTTTACCAAGTAAGTTTTGACGGAAACGTCCTTGCTTCCCTTTCAACATATGTGAAAGGGATTTTAATGGACGGTTACCAGGTCCTGTTACAGGACGTCCACGACGACCGTTATCAATTAAAGCGTCTACTGCCTCTTGCAGCATACGTTTTTCATTTTGTACAATGATGCCAGGTGCGCCTAGATCAAGTAGACGTTTTAAACGATTGTTACGATTAATAACACGACGATACAAATCATTTAAATCAGAAGTAGCAAAACGTCCACCATCTAGTTGAACCATCGGACGAAGTTCCGGTGGGATAACAGGTAGAACATCTAGAATCATCCAAGATGGTTCATTGCCTGAACCACGGAATGCTTCTATTACTTCAAGTCTCTTAATCGCACGAGTACGACGTTGACCTTGCGCTGTTTTTAATTCTTCTTTTAAAAAGTCAGCTTCTTTTTCTAAATCAATATCTTTAAGTAACTTTTTAATCGCTTCCGCACCCATTGAGGCTTGGAATGTATTTCCGTATCTTTCACGATATGCACGGTATTCCTTCTCAGACAAGAGCTGTTTCTTCTCTAAAGGAGTATCTCCCGTGTCAGTCACTACATAAGATGCAAAATAGATAATTTCCTCAAGCGCACGAGGAGACATATCTAACACAAGACCCATACGGCTTGGAATCCCTTTAAAGTACCAAATATGTGATACAGGAGCTGCAAGTTCAATGTGACCCATACGTTCACGGCGAACTTTTGCACGTGTAACTTCTACCCCGCATCGATCACATACAACACCTTTATAACGTACACGTTTATATTTTCCACAATGGCATTCCCAGTCCTTTGTAGGACCGAAAATGCGTTCACAAAACAAACCGTCTTTTTCAGGTTTTAACGTACGATAATTAATTGTTTCTGGCTTTTTAACTTCACCATGTGACCAAGAACGAATCTTGTCAGGTGATGCAAGTCCAATCTTCATATAGTCAAAGTTGTTTACGTCTATCAAGGGGCCTACCTCCCTTTTAATCTACAGGTTATACCCAATTATTCTTTCGTTGTTTCAACTTCGATATTTAGCTTATCAGCAGATTGATGATCGTCATCTTCGTCGATATCACGCATTTCAATCTCTTTGTCATCGCTGGACATCATTTTAACATCCATACCTAAACTTTGAAGTTCTTTGATTAGTACTTTAAATGATTCTGGAACGCCTGGCTCTGGAACATTTTCACCTTTAACAATGCTTTCGTATGTTTTCACACGACCGACTACATCATCTGATTTCACAGTCAAAATTTCCTGAAGCGTATACGCTGCTCCGTATGCTTCAAGAGCCCAAACTTCCATTTCCCCAAAACGTTGTCCGCCAAATTGAGCTTTACCTCCAAGAGGTTGCTGTGTTACGAGTGAATATGGTCCAGTAGAACGAGCATGCAATTTATCATCAACCATGTGAGCAAGTTTGATCATGTACATAATACCTACAGACACACGATTATCAAATGCTTCACCTGACCGGCCATCATAAAGAATGGTTTTTGCATCACGAGCCATACCGGCTTCTTCAATAGTTGACCAAACATCTTCTTCACGAGCACCATCAAATACTGGAGTTGCTACATGAAGACCAAGACGACGAGCAGCCATACCTAAGTGTAATTCTAGTACTTGCCCGATATTCATACGAGAAGGTACGCCTAGTGGATTTAACATGATATCAATCGGTGTACCATCTGGAAGGAACGGCATATCTTCTTCCGGTAAGATACGAGAAATAACCCCTTTGTTACCATGTCGACCGGCCATTTTATCACCGGCAGAGATTTTACGTTTTTGAACAATGTATACACGAACGAGTTGATTTACTCCTGGTGGAAGCTCATCGCCGTCTTCACGGTTGAATACCTTCACATCCAGAATAATACCTCCGCCGCCGTGTGGTACACGTAAAGACGTGTCACGAACTTCGCGTGCTTTTTCACCGAAGATTGCATGTAAAAGACGTTCTTCAGCAGTCAGTTCTGTTACGCCTTTTGGCGTTACTTTCCCAACAAGAAGATCTCCATCCTTAACTTCTGCTCCGATGCGGATAATACCACGTTCATCTAAATGACGAAGTGCATCTTCCCCTACGTTCGGAATATCACGTGTGATTTCTTCAGGTCCTAGCTTTGTGTCACGTGCTTCTGATTCATATTCTTCGATATGAACAGATGTGTACACATCATCTTTGACAAGACGTTCACTCATGATAATCGCATCTTCATAGTTATAACCATCCCATGTCATGAAGCCTACAAGGACATTACGACCAAGCGCAAGCTCACCCTTTTCCATGGAAGGACCATCAGCAAGGATTTCACCTTTCACAACACGATCTCCAACACTAACAATTGGACGTTGATTATAGCAAGTTCCTTGGTTGGAACGGATAAATTTAAGCATTCTATAACGATCTAAATCACCTTTGACCATTTGACCGTCTACCTCTTCATAGCGACGAACCCAAACTTCCTTCGCTTCAACACGTTCCACAATACCAGGATGCTTACAAATTACAGCAGCCCCTGAGTCTTTTGCTGATACGTATTCCATCCCTGTACCTACAATAGGTGCTTCTGGATTTAGCAAAGGTACCGCTTGACGTTGCATGTTTGCTCCCATCAAGGCACGGTTAGAGTCATCGTTTTCTAAGAATGGTATACAAGCCGTAGCGGCAGATACTACTTGTTTAGGAGATACATCCATGTAATCAATTCGTTCACGAGTTGTTACGATATTTTCACCACGGAAACGTGCGATAATATCATCATCAAGGAACTCTCCATCATCAGAAAGGAGCATGTTTGCTTGCGCAACAACATAGTTATCTTCTTCATCTGCAGTCAAGTAATCAACATGACCAGTAACGCGTCCCGTTTCTGGGTCAACACGGCGATAAGGAGTTTCAATAAACCCAAACTCATTTACCTTTGCAAAAGAAGATAATGAGTTAATCAAACCGATGTTTGGACCTTCCGGCGTTTCAATCGGACACATACGACCATAGTGAGAATAGTGAACGTCACGTACTTCAAAGCCTGCACGCTCACGAGTCAAACCACCAGGTCCTAGCGCAGAAAGGCGACGTTTATGCGTTAATTCAGCAAGTGGATTCGTTTGGTCCATGAATTGAGAAAGCTGTGAACTTCCGAAGAATTCCTTAATAGATGCAATAACAGGACGAATATTAATTAAAGCTTGTGGTGTAATTGCATTCGTATCTTGGATCGACATTCTTTCACGAACAACACGTTCCATACGAGAAAGTCCAATGCGGAATTGGTTTTGCAAAAGTTCCCCAACAGAGCGAAGACGACGATTTCCTAGATGATCAATATCATCCGTGTCTCCTACTTTGTAAAGTAAATTAAAGAAATAACTAATAGATGCAATAATATCAGCAGGTGTAATATGCTTAATACTACGATCGATATTGGCATTTCCAATTACATTAAGTATTTGTTGCTCTTCTGCATCTGGTGCAAAAATCTTAATGGATTGCATATTGACTTCATCTTCAACAACTCCACCATTAGGTCTAGCTGTTTTGAATCCGATATTTTTTTCTAGCGCTGGTAAAATACGATCTAATGTACGACGATCGAGTATAGTTCCTTCTGTCGCTAGGATTTCACCCGTTTCAGGATCCACGAGTGTTTCTGCAAGCGTTTGGTTAAATAGTCTATTTTTTATGTGTAACTTTTTATTAATCTTATAACGTCCTACATTCGCTAAATCATAACGTTTTGGATCGAAGAAACGAGAAACAAGCAAACTCTTTGCATTATCCACTGTAGGAGGTTCACCTGGACGTAAGCGTTCATAAATTTCAAGCAATGCCTTATCCGCTGTATCTGTGTTGTCCTTCTCTAGCGTATTGCGCAAATATTCATTTTCGCCTAAAAGATCCACGATTTCTTGATCAGATCCGAATCCAAGAGCACGTAATAACACAGTTACTGGTAATTTACGTGTACGATCAATCCGTACGTAAACTACATCTTTTGCATCTGTTTCATATTCAAGCCATGCACCACGGTTTGGAATAACAGTAGCAGTAAAGCCATGTTTTCCGTTTTTATCAATTTTTCCGTTAAAGTATACACTAGGAGAACGAACAAGTTGAGAAACGATTACACGTTCTGCTCCGTTAATCATGAATGTTCCTGTTTCTGTCATTAACGGGAAGTCACCCATAAACACGTCTTGTTCTTTCACTTCACCAGTTTCTTTATTGATAAGACGTACCTTTACCCGAAGTGGTGCAGCGTAAGTCACATCACGTTCTTTACACTCTGGCACAGAGTACTTCGGTTCTCCTAAGCTATAGTCAATAAATTCAAGAGAAAGATTTCCTGTGAAGTCCTCAATAGGGGAGATGTCCTGGAACATTTCTCGCAAACCTACATCAAGAAACCATTGATAGGAAGAGGTTTGAATTTCAATAAGATTTGGTAACTCTAATACTTCATTAATACGGGCATAACTTCTTCGTTGGCGGTGGCGTCCGTATTGAACTAGTTGACCTGTCAACTGCTTCACCCCTCAAATCATGAGTATTATATAAATGCACAAATGTGCAAAAAACACGAACTAAAGCATTCACATCACTATGTGAATTTCATATCGTGCAAAAAAGAAAAATGGCTTCTTAAAAGAAAACCATTAATTTTGTTTCTGACTGTACCGATTTTACTATCTTTTCCGATAAATGGGAAAATATACATGAGTAAAACCTGGAAAAATACATATTGGCATTTTATGATTTTATCACATGCGAAAAAAACCGTCAATATTTTTTTGATTTTATGATATAATATCCTTTTTTCTTTACAACTACCTCAACAGATGCAAATACTTCATTCAATTTTTCAAGTGCCGACGGAGCACCTTGCTTTTTTTGAATGACAATCCACAACTCTCCGCCTGGAATCAGATAGTCATGTGCCTCTACCAAAATTTGATGGACGGTTTTCTTGCCTGCTCGAATAGGTGGGTTCGATAAAATTGCTGCATACTTACCTTCCACATGTTCATACAGATTGCTTGCAAAAACATGTACGTTTTCTACTGAATTCAAAGTCGCATTTTCCTTTGAAAGTTGCAAGGCACGTTCATTCACATCAATCATATCTACATGCCTATTCGCAAAACCCTTTGCGATAGATAATCCAATTGGACCATATCCGCAACCAACATCTAAAAATGCACCTTCCACTTCAGGAGCTCGAAATGCTTCAATCAGTAGCCTAGAGCCAAAATCAACCTCACGCTTCGAAAACACTCCGTGATCCGAAAAAAAAGTGAATACATGGCCACGCAGAGAAAAATCCCATTTATGACGATCACTCTTGCTCGTCGGCTGATTAGAATAATAATGCTCAGACATTCCATCACTTCCTTTACAAGAAAAGTGGGCCTGGCTTCTGGAGTTAGCCAGGGAAACTAGACACAAGAAAAGCAGGCCTAGTCAAATCAAAAAAATTCAAATTTTCTTGCCGTATAAAAAAAGCTCGCATAAAAGCGAGCTTTTTTTATTCAGGCACCAATGAAATTATTTAACTTCAACAGATGCTCCAACTTCTTCAAGTTTAGCTTTGATTTCTTCAGCTTCTTCTTTAGATACAGCTTCTTTAACAGGTTTTGGAGTTTCGTCAACAAGACCTTTTGCTTCTTTCAAGCCAAGACCAGTGATTTCACGAACAACTTTGATAACCTTGATTTTTTGTGCGCCTGCAGCAGTAAGAATTACATCGAATTCAGTTTGTTCAGCAGCTTCAGCAGCTCCGCCACCAGCTACAACAGCTACTGGTGCAGCTGCAGTTACGCCAAATTCTTCTTCGATTGCTTTTACTAGGTCGTTTAATTCTAATACAGTCATGTTTTTAACTGCTTCAATGATTTGTTCTTTAGTCATTTTAAATATCCTCCCTTATTTGCGTATAATTTAAATACATTCATATCTCAAACGAAATTGAAACTTAAGCGCCTTGTTCTTCTTTTTGTTCAGCAACAGCTTTTGTAGCAAGTGCAAGGTTACGGATTGGAGCTTGAAGAACGCTAAGCAACATAGAAAGTAGACCTTCGCGAGATGGTAGTTCAGCGATTGCTTTCACGTCTTCTGCAGTTGTGATTTTGCCTTCGATGACACCCGCTTTGATTTCTAACTTTTCATGCGTTTTTGCAAAAGCATTTAATACTTTCGCAGGTGCAACTACGTCTTCACTACTAAATGCAATTGCGTTAGGACCTGTTAAGAATTCGTTCAATCCTTCTACATTTGCTTCTTCAGCAGCGCGACGAGTTAATGTGTTTTTGTAAACTTTAAATTCAACGCCTGCTTCACGTAATTGCTTACGTAAATCAGTTACTTCAGCAACAGTTAAACCACGATAATCTACAACTACCGTTGATTTGCTGCCTTGTAGCTTCGTTGTGATTTCAGATACAATTGATTGCTTTGCTTCCTTTACTTTGTTCATCGTTACACCTCCTGTAAGACTGGATTGTACCGATACCGTGCGTATAGAAAAACCCCCATGCGCATAATAGACATGGAGGTTTCGTAGTCACAGATAAGATCCTGCTTCTATTCTAACACCTCGGTAGGAAATTAAGCCTTGTTGGCTCCTACTGTCTACGGTACAGATATTAAATTACAACATTGAATATTATATTAAAACTTCGCAATGAAGTCAACTTTAATTATTAAGCAAAAGTAGAAACGTCTACTTTCACACCAGGTCCCATTGTAGATGCTACAGTAACGTTTTTAATGTACGTTCCTTTAGCAGCAGACGGTTTCACTTTAATCATCGTATCAAACATAGTTTGTAGGTTTTCTACAAGCTTAGCATCTTCGAAAGAAACCTTACCAATTGGAACACTAATGTTACCAGCTTTATCAATGCGGTATTCTACCTTACCAGCTTTGATTTCGTTTACTGCTTTTGTAACATCAAATGTAACTGTACCTGTTTTAGGGTTTGGCATTAAACCTTTAGGTCCAAGAACACGACCCAATTTACCAACTTCACCCATCATATCAGGTGTTGCTACTACAACATCAAAGTCGAACCAGCCTTGTTGGATTTTCGCAATGAATTCTGAATCTCCAACGTAGTCAGCACCAGCTGCTTCTGCTTCTTTCAATTTTTCACCTTTAGCGAAAACTAACACACGTTGTGTTTTACCTGTTCCATTTGGAAGCACGACAGCACCACGGATTTGTTGGTCAGCTTTCTTAGGATCAACCCCTAAACGAAATGCTACTTCTACACTTGCATCAAATGAAGCGACATTTGTTTTCTTAACAAGCTCAATTGCTTCAGTTACAGCGTAAGCAGCTGTACGATCCACAAGCTTAGCAGCTTCTAGATACTTTTTACCTCTTTTTGCCATTTGTAGTTCCTCCTTATTGTGGTTTTAGCGGAATAACCTCCCACGTATGCGTCTCTAGTTTAGGATCAGACGCGAATCCTTACCTAATTAAATCAGGATTTACGATAATAAAGGTTGCGAATTGATAAGACCCGCAACCTTCTTTTTAGATCAAGACAAACGAATTAATCCTCGACAACAATACCCATGCTACGTGCAGTACCTTCAACCATACGCATAGCTGATTCTACGCTAGCAGCATTTAAATCAGGCATTTTTTGTTCAGCAATTTCGCGTACTTTGTCGCGTTTAATTGTTGCCACTTTTTTCTTGTTCGGTTCACCAGAACCAGATTGAATTCCTGTAGCTACTTTAAGAAGAACAGCAGCTGGCGGAGTTTTCGTAATAAAAGTGAAAGAACGATCTTCAAAAACTGAGATCTCAACAGGGATAATTAAACCAGCTTGGTCAGCTGTACGAGCATTGAACTCTTTACAGAAGCCCATGATGTTAACACCCGCTTGTCCTAGTGCCGGACCAACCGGTGGAGCTGGATTTGCTTTTCCTGCAGGAATTTGTAATTTTACAACTTTGATTACCTTTTTAGCCACGAGACACACCTCCTTAAGTCCGTGATGTGGTAAATGGGCGTTAGCCCTCCCACTTACCTTTTATCTTTTTTAAAAGATAAAAGTATTATTGCGTCTACCGTATCTAATTTAAAACAGTCTGACTAGCAAATAATATCATTATTTTCTTGCCATTACAAGTTATTATTTCACAATTTTGCAATTTGAGCAAAATCCAGTTCAACCGGTGTTTCACGGCCAAACATATCTACTAATACAGTTACTTTTTTCTTCTCTTTATCTACTTCTTCAATAATACCTGTATAGTTAGCAAACGGTCCTTCTGTCACACGAATGGTTTCTTTCATTTCAAAATCGAAATCTACTTTATCGTTCTCTACATCCATGTGTTTAAGGATTCCCACAACTTCTTCGTCTAAAAGCGGTGTCGGTTTAGATCCAGATCCTGCTGAACCAACGAATCCGGTTACACCTGGAGTATTACGTACGACATACCAAGAATCATCCGTCATAATAATTTCTACAAGCACATAACCTGGGAATACTTTTCTCTTGATAAGCTTTTCTTTCCCATTCTTCTTTTCTACTTCTACTTCTTCCGGCACAACAACACGGAAAATTTTATCTTGCATATTCATAGTCTCAACACGTTTTTCAAGATTCATTTTCACTTTATTCTCATAACCAGAATAAGTATGTACAACATACCAATTTTTTTCCATTCCGTTAGGACTACTGTCCTTCCCTCCCTGATACTACCATTTTTTCTCAAATGAAAAAACCCGTTAACCGGGTTTTTCATACTGTACATATACGATTCATTATATCATGTACGAGACCATTTTATTCAAGTATTAAACGAATTAAAGAAGAAATTCCTGTATCTAATAAGGCAAAGAATACCGCAAAGAACACTACAGTTACAACAACTGTAACTGTGTAGCGAACAAGTTCTTTTCTTTTTGGCCAGCTTACCTTCTTCATTTCGCGACCTACATTGCCAAAAAAGTCAGTCAAATGCATCTATGGGACCTCCAATATGAATAGCAATTGTTATTTTGTTTCTTTGTGGACGGTTTGAATATTGCATACTTTACAAAATTTTTTCATTTCTAGACGCTCCGTAGAGCCTGCATTCTTCATCGTGGAGTAATTTCTGCTATTACATTTTGTACACGAAAGCATAATCTTCTTACGCATAAACCTAACACCAACCTCATAATACCATGTATATAAAAATGTAACATAGATTGAAAGTTCATGTCAATTATACGATAGAACAATAGTAATCATAAAGAATATGGACTGAGGGGCCCTTATCATTACGGCTCCTCAGTCCATATTTTATTAGATCGCTACTTTTCAAAGCGCATGCAATGCTGCACTTTCACGCATTTCTACATAACGTTCTAACTTGCGTTTCACACGCTGCAAAGCATTATCGATTGATTTCACATGACGATTCAATTGTTCTGAAATTTCTTGATATGAGCGACCATCTAGATATAAAGATAGAACCTTTCTTTCCAAATCGCTCAATAATTCAGATATTTTAAGTTCTATATCAATATATTCTTCTTGACTTATAATCATCTCTTCTGGGTCTGTCCCTTTCGTCTCCGAAATGACATCTAATAATGTGCGATCAGATTCCTCATCATAGATTGGCTTGTCCAATGATACATAGGAGTTTAACGGGATATGTTTTTGCCTAGTTGCTGTTTTAATAGCAGTGATAATTTGGCGTGTAATACATAATTCAGCAAATGCCTTAAAGGAAGATAGCTTGTCCTCTTTATAGTCACGAATGGCTTTAAATAAACCAATCATTCCTTCTTGAACAATATCTTCTCGATCTGCCCCTACTAAAAAGTAGGATCTTGATTTAGCACGTACAAAGTTTTTGTATTTATGAATTAGGTACTCTAGCGCGTCATCGTCACCTTTTCTCACAACCTCTACTATCTCTTCATCTTCTAACTCCAGAAACTGTGAGTTGCTATCACGTAACAAATCTAATTCCACATTCATCCCTCCGCCCCCAAGTTAGATAGAAATATTATACAGTAGACGTTTTAGAAGCGTCAATAACCTTAACGCTCCCCACGTCGTAATTTTTCTAATTTTTCTGTCACTTCTTTGCTATACCTTGGTTCAGATACACCTGTCGTGATAGGTTTTTCCTTAATCTTCTTTCGTACCTGCTGCTCAATCGATTGCACTTCAATTTCTAGCTCTCGAGCCGATTTTCGAAGGGCTCCTTGTCCAAAAATTGCCCATTGTTCTGTGAAATCAGATGTTGCAACATGAATACGCGTATCAACCTTTCTAAGATGGATGGCTAGCTGCTCGATTTTTTGATCTGCTGTTTGGTTTTTACGTGTGAAAATAACTTCTACTTTTGCTTGTTTCATTTTTTTTTCAATGCCTTGCACGATGTAAGCATCAAAAACAATCATAACTTTTACTCCCGTAAACGCCTGATAATCTGCCATTTTATCAATGAGAAGATCCCTGGCTCCCTGCAAATCGTTATCTCGTAACGATCGCAAAGATTCCCAGGCACCAATTATGTTATATCCATCTACGAGTAAAATTTCTTTCATAATTAAACACCAATAGGATGTCGCTTTCGAAATACCTCATACATTAAAAGGCTTGCAGCAACTGAAGCATTTAACGATGTCACTTTCCCAACCATGGGTAATTGTACAAGAAAATCGCATTTTTCCGTTACAAGGCGGCTCATCCCTTTTCCTTCACTTCCAATTACGACACATAATGGCATAGTACCATCTAGATTACGAAAATCATCCGTACCTTTCGCATCTGTCCCCGCAACCCATATACCGCGATCCTTCAGCTCATCTAACGTTCGGGCCATGTTTGTTACACGAACAACGGGTATATACTCTATAGCACCCGTTGATGCTTTAGCAACCGTTGCAGTTAGACCTACCGCCCTGCGTTTTGGAATAATGATTCCATGTGCTCCTACAGCATCCGCTGTTCTCATAATACTTCCTAAATTGTGCGGATCCTCGATCTCATCAAGAAGTAAAAAGAATGGCGCCTCATCTCTCTCTTTTGCAAGTGCAAATAAATCATCTAATTCGCTATACGCATAAGCAGCAACTTGAGCAATTACACCTTGATGATTTCCTTCTACCATCTGATCTAGCTTCTTTTTAGGAGACTGTTGTATAATAATACCATTTTCTTTGGCTAATTGTAATACAATTTGAATTTGTCCTTTAACTGCGCCTTCTGCAACCCAAATCTTATTAATGTCGCGTCCTGACTTAATGGCCTCAATAATTGTATTTCTACCCATAATGTACTCTTCCGACACATTACATGCCTCCCTTCTCTATAATAGCAATGCTTTGTTTTACAAGTTCATCCACGCGGTCTTTATTTTCTAACAAGTAATGATAGCCAATTAGCGCTTCAAATGCCGTACTATAACGATACGTCACGACGTCTGTATTTTTTGGTACAGACCCAGATTTTGCGTTTCTTCCTCGTTTAACTACAGCTATTTCTTCCTCACTTAATTGTTCCTTGTCTATTAACGTTAGAATTATGCTTGCTTGCGCCTTTGCAGAAACATATTTCGTTGCTGCTCGGTGAAGCTGATTGGGTCTAATTGCCCCTTGCATAAGAAGGTGATGACGAATATATTGTTCATATACTCCATCACCCATATAGGCTAAAGCTAAACTATTTAACTGTTTTGCATCAAACATGCTTATCCTCTTTTCCATCTCGGGCCTTGCGGCGTGTCTTCCAATATAATGTTACGTGCTTTTAATTCATCACGAATTTCATCTGCACGTGCGAAGTTACGATTTTTACGTGCATCGATTCGTTCTTGAATTAACGAGTCAATTTCCTCGTCTAATAAATCTTCTTGCATATCAAGTGATAGTCCAATGATACCAAATAAATCGTTTAATTCTTTAATTAACGCTTCAATCACTTGTTTCGATGTATGTTGCTCTAACAAATATTGATTTGCGAAATTCGCTAAATTATACAGTACGGTTACTGCATTGGCCGTATTAAAATCATCATCCATTGCTTCTTCGAACTGTTTACGAAATTGCGATAGTTCTTTGATCCATCTTTCATCATTTTCAGCTAAATTGCTACTGCTTTGTAAACGATGCTTTAAGTTTAAGTAGGAGGTTTGAATACGGTCCAATCCATTTTGTGTACTTTGTAGCAATTCTTCATTAAAATTAATCGGATGACGATAGTGTACGGAGAGCATGAAAAATCGAATTAATCTTGCTTCGTATTGCTGAATAATATCATGAACAAGGATAAAATTTCCGAGTGATTTTGACATTTTTTCGTTATTTATATTGATATAGCCGTTGTGTAACCAATATTTTGAGAATGGTTTCCCAGTTAAAGCTTCAGATTGTGCAATTTCATTTTCATGGTGCGGGAAGGAAAGATCTTGCCCACCAGCATGAATATCAATGGTGTCTCCTAAATATTTACGTGCCATAGCAGAGCATTCAATATGCCAGCCTGGACGCCCTTTCCCCCACGGACTATCCCAAGAGATTTCTCCTACCTTCGCTGCTTTCCATAAAGCGAAATCAAGCGGGTCCTGCTTCTTTTCTCCTACTTCAATCCGTGCGCCGTGACGAAGTTCTGAAATGGATTGATGAGATAACTTCCCGTACTCCTCAAATTCTTTTGTTTTATAATATACATCGCCTTCAGACGCATAGGCATATCCTTTATTCACTAGTTCCTGAATAAACTGAATAATCGTATCCATATTTTCAGTCACCCGCGGATGGACATCAGCATGACGGCATCCTAGTGCCTCTACATCTTCAAAATACGCATCAATAAAGCGATTTGCGATAGTTGGTACATCCTCAGCTAGCTCTTTCGCAGCACGGATTAACTTATCATCTACATCCGTAAAGTTTGAAACATACTTTACTTCGTATCCTTTGTATTCTAAATAGCGTCTTACAGTATCAAATACGATAGCAGGGCGAGCATTCCCAATATGAATGTAATTGTAAACCGTAGGACCGCATACGTACATTTTTACTTTCCCTGCTTCTAAGGGCACAAACTCTTCTTTCGCACGTGTTAACGTATTATAAAGATAAATAGTCATCGGTTCCTTTCCCTTCCTTCCTTCCTGGCTTCTAATTGCTGTCTTAACTGTTGAATTTCTTGTTCCATCGTCCGCAGTTTATCTGCAATTGGATCAGGTAAATCGCTATGATTTAAATCCCGCTTTATTTTCACTCCATCTTGAATAACTACTCTTCCAGGGATTCCTACTACTGTAGAATTTGGTGGTACCTCTTTAAGCACCACGGATCCCGCACCAATTTTTGAGTTTTCTCCGACTGTTATGGACCCTAACACTTTTGCTCCCGTTGCAATCAATACATTATCTTGAATTGTCGGATGCCGCTTTCCTTTTTCTTTCCCAGTACCACCTAATGTAACCCCTTGAAACACACTCACATTATCTCCAATTTCACACGTTTCTCCAATGACGACTCCCATACCATGGTCAATAAAAAAGCGCTGTCCAATTTTTGCTCCAGGATGAATTTCAATACCCGTAAAAAAGCGACTCATTTGAGAGGTTACCCTAGCTAGAAAGAAAAAACGTCGTTTATATAAAGCATGGGCGATGCGATGTGACCAAATCGCATGTAATCCAGAATATGTCAATATGACCTCTATATAACTTCTTGCTGCCGGATCTTGTTCAAAGATTACTTCTACATCCTCACGAAGCCGCTTAAACATCGTATCTCCCCCTTTTTTAAACCCTAATAAAATTTGTTACTTATTGGCAGATTCATTTTTGAAACCAAAAAAAAGACACCTCTGTAAACACAGAGGCGCCTATAGCGCGGTTCCACTCTGTTTAAGTCAAAACCTTGACTTAACTCAAATGAGATAACGGCTTTAGGCCGCTTCTGCCTACTTCATTCAACAGAAGACTCAAAGGCGCACTTCAGAAAAACAATTCTTAAACCATTTTCAGCCTAATGATGGTTCTCTCTGAAAAGAATATGTTTTTCTTACTCTTCCTTCTCTTTGCTTTACGATATACATTCATTATATTGCAAAATAGACCCAATTGTTAATGAATCAATTTGTTAATTCGATTGATTACTTTTTCCTTGCCGAGTAACTTAATAACATTTGGAAGCTCAGGTCCATGTTCTTCACCAGTTGCTGCAACGCGAATTGGCATAAAGAGCTTTTTCCCTTTATTACCTGTTTTCTTTTGTACTGCTTTTATCGCAAGCTTAATATTTTCAGGTGTAAATTCTTCCAAGGCAGCTAGCTCTTCGGCGAAAGCAGCAAGTACGACAGGTACTTGTTCTTCTCCTAATATAGCTTGTCCAGCTTCGTCATACGTCACATCTTCACGGAAAAACATATCAGATAATTCCACGATTTCAGCGCCATAACTCATTTGATCGTGATACAACGCAATCAAATCTGTAATCCAAGCCTTTTCTTTCTCACTCATATTTTCACCTACGCGACCTGCTTTTACAAGGTGAGGTAAGCTAAGCTCTACTACGCGCTCAAGTGATTGCTGTTTCACATATTGGTTGTTCATCCATTTTAGCTTTTGTGTGTCAAACACTGCAGGTGATTTAGACAAACGAGCTGAATCAAACATTTCAACAAACTGTTCTATTGTAAAAATTTCATCTTCCCCAACTGGAGACCAACCTAATAGTCCAATGAAATTTAATAATGCATCTGGTAAGTATCCAAGTTCTGCATATTGTGAAATAAATTGAAGAACCGATTCGTCACGCTTACTCAATTTTTTTCTATTTTCATTTACGATTAAGGTCATATGGCCAAATTCAGGTGCTTTCCAGCCAAACGCTTCGAAAATCATCATTTGCTTCGGGGTATTTGATAAATGCTCTTCTCCGCGAAGTACGTGGGAAATTTCCATCAAATGATCATCTACTGCAACAGCAAAGTTATAAGTTGGAATACCATCCTTCTTCACGATAACAAAATCACCAAATTCATCAGAATTAAAGGTAACATCGCCTTTGACAAGATCATGGAATGTATAATCTTTATGGTCTGGAACGCGGAAACGAATGCTAGGCACACGTCCCTCTGCTTCAAATTCTTTTCTTTGCTCTTCTGTTAAATTACGGTGCGTACCTGTATAACGAGGAGTTTCACCTGCAGCAATTTGTGCTTCCCGCTCAGCTTCCAACTCTTCCTCTGTTACATAGCATTTATATGCTAAGCCCTGTTCTAGCAGTTGTTCATATAGTTCCTTATAAATATCTAAACGTTCTGTTTGACGATACGGACCATAGGGACCTCCGATATCTGGGCCTTCATCCCAACCTATCCCAAGCCATTTTAAATTACTTAGTTGACTTTCTTCTCCGCCTTCAACATTTCGCTTTAAATCTGTATCTTCAATTCGAATCACGAAGTCTCCGCCATGATGCTTAGCGAATAAATAGTTAAATAGGGCTGTTCTCGTATTACCAATATGCAAATGTCCAGTTGGACTTGGTGCATATCTCAATCTTACTTTATTTGACATGTGTGGACACCTTCCGTCTTTAATTCATACTTATAAAGTGTATAGGGTTATTGCTTTTTTTTCAACAGTACAACTGCTTGAGATGCAATTCCTTCCTCACGTCCTGTAAATCCTAGTTTCTCCGTTGTGGTTGCTTTTACATTTATATTCTCAGTAGATGTTGCTAAGATACTGCTAATCCGACTTCTCATTTCTTCTATATGAGGTGCCATCTTCGGTTTTTGCGCAATAATTGTACAATCAAGATTGGATAAATCATAACCCTTTTCTTGTACAAACTCCCACACTTTCTCTAGCAGCACTGCAGAGTCTGCATCTTTAAAGGCAGCATCCGTATCGGGAAAATGCTTGCCAATATCTCCGGCAGCAATTGCTCCTAAGCAAGCATCGGCAATTGCATGTAGCAATACGTCTGCATCTGAATGACCAACTAATCCAAGTTCATACGGTATGGTTACTCCTCCGATAATAAGGGGTCTTCCTTCTGCAAATGCATGTACATCAAAACCTTGTCCAATTCGAAACATCAAACTTCCTCCCTACATATCCTTTCGTGTAAGAAAACTTTCTGCTACAACGAGATCGTCAGGTGTTGTAATTTTTATATTGTAGTAGCTACCCTGTACAACCCCTACCTCTTTATGTATATATTCTACGAGACTCGCATCATCCGTACCAAAAAACGAGTCTTTCTTAGCCACTGCATGTGCTTCGGAAAGAATCGACGTTTGAAATCCTTGAGGCGTTTGAACTGCCCAAAGACTTGAACGTTCAACCGTTTCTACAACAGACAATTCTTGCACACGCTTAATTGTGTCCTTTACGGGAACAGCACAAATAGATGCTCCCTTTCTTACTGCCATTTGAAGTACGTCATCTATAATAGATTGTGTAACGAACGGACGAGCCCCGTCATGGACAAGTATATAGTCTGAACCAATTGCCTTCAAGACACCATTATAGACGCTATCCTGACGTTCTTCTCCCCCTTCAACATACATAATCTCTTTTTTTATATCATACTTCGCAATGAGTTGCTCAAACAATTTATAATCATCTTCATGAACGGCTAGTATGATACGTTCACACTTAGGATCCTCGTCAAATACGCGTAACGTATGAATAATAAGAGGGACAGATGATACTGACAAAAACAATTTGTTTTTGCCTGCTCCCATCCGTTTCCCCCTTCCTGCGGCTGGAATGATTAATGTATATTTCATAAGTAGCTCCTGATTATTGTGCTTTTTCGAGTAACTTTCTCTTAGCAAAAATCATACGACCGGCTGATGTTTGAAGTACACTTGTTACAAGAACCACAATTTGCGTACCAATGAACTCTCTACCATCTTCAACTACAATCATCGTACCATCATCTAAATAGGCTACACCTTGATTATGCTCTTTTCCGTCTTTTACAACATATACATGTAACTCTTCTCCAGGAAGTACGACAGGCTTGATTGCATTTGCTAGGTCATTAATATTAAGTACTTTAACTCCTTGTAGTTCGCAAACTTTATTTAAATTAAAGTCGTTCGTTACAACAACCCCATTTAATAATTTTGCTAGCTTTACTAACTTACTATCAACTTCCTGAATGTCTTCAAAATCACCATCATAGATTTCTACTTTTATATCTAGTTCTTTCTGAATTTTGTTCAGAATATCCAAACCACGACGGCCCCGATTACGCTTTAATGTGTCGGAGGAATCTGCTATATGTTGTAGCTCCTCAAGAACGAAATGAGGAATTAAGATCGTCCCTTCGAAAAAACCAGTTTGACAAATATCAGCAATGCGACCATCAATAATGACACTGGTGTCTAATAACTTAAAGTTACTTGGAGAATCCTCTTCCGTATCTTCTCCTGCCGCACCCTTTTTCTTGCTTCCTCGTTGTGGAAGTGAGAACAATGCAACAAGCTCATTCCGTTTCTTAAATCCAACTTGGAATCCCAAATAACCGAGAAGTAATGTAATAAATATTTGCAATACGGTACTAATCATTTGAATCGTAATCGATTTAATAGGTAAAAGAATTAAGTAAGCAACTATAAGTCCAGTAATAAGTCCTAAACTACCGAATAAAACATCCGTAACCGGTGCTTTTACCAACGCTTCTTCTACCGCCTTAATGAAATGGACGATGTAATCAACGACCCAAAATGTAGCGATAAACAAAACAATGGCACCAACGATTGCTCGTACGTATGATTCTGCTAACCAATTTACAGAACCGACATTTAATACATCTATAATTTGGGGAATAAGAAATATTCCTAATGCTCCTCCAATTACAATAAAGAAAAGCTGTACAATTCGTTTTATCATGAAACCACCTCCTACACATTATAGACATTCTTGCTCTATTAAAAACATGCAATAACAAAGCATTTGAATAGTTTGCTTACCAATATATCATACCATATTTAAAAAAGGTTTGAATTTTTCGAAATTGTCACAGATATGTAACAATATTAGTTGTGGCGACTCATGTATAAATGCTCTTGAATTCGTTTTAATCCGTCGCGTATTTTCTTTGCACGCACTTCTCCAATTCCTTCTACTTCATCTAATTCAGATAAGGTTGCACGACATACTCCATGCAAATTTTTAAAGCGATTAATTAAATTTTCAATAATAAGAGGAGGCAAACGAGAAATTTTCCCAAGAATACGATATGCCCGTGGCGTAATACTTTCTTCCATATTTACTTGCGCAGAAAAACCTAATAGCTTTAACATGTCACTGTCTTCTAGTAAAGATGTGTTCGAAAGCTCCTGCAACCTTTTTAGCACTTGCTTATAATCCTGTGTTTTCCCTTGATAGTAATCTTTAATTAGTAGTGCAGCTTCTTCTTCTAAATCTGCAATTAATTCTGTTAGTTGCAGACGAATAAGCCTTCCTTCCGATCCTAGTTCATGAATGTAATTATATATTTCATTTTTTATACGAAGTACCATCTCTACGCTATGTAAGACGTGAACAACTTCAGATATTGTCACCGCTTCCTCAAACTCAAGTACACCTAAGTTTGTAATACCTTCAGACCATACAGCCTTATATTTTTCCAAGGTTTGTATCGCTTGATTTGCTTTCGTTAAGATTACACCAATATCCTTTAATGTATACCGTAAATGTCCCTGATATAACGTGATAATATTTCTTCTTTGCGAAATCGCAATAACAAGATTTCCAGTTTGCTTTGCAACACGTTCTGCTGTTCGATGCCTCATTCCCGTTTCTATCGATCCAATGTGCGCTTCAGGTGTAAGCTGTGCATTGGCTAATATAATTTTCGTACCCGTTTCATTTAGGATAAGGGCTCCGTCCATCTTCGCAAGCTCGTATAAGTTAGAAGGGGAAAATGAACAATTAATATGAAATCCTCCATCTACAATGCTTTTCATTTGATCATTATAGCCAAGTACAATAAGCCCCCCCGTTTGCGCACGGAGTACATTCTCAATTCCTTCCCGTAAAGGTGTTCCGGGTGCAATTAATTGCAATATGGAAATGATACTTTTGGATTTTTGTTTTGTTTCGTCCATTATGATCCTCCTAGTGTGCACCGAAGAGCCTCTCCAATATTGGATACGCCGACTACTTCAATTCCTTCTGGGATGGTCCAACCGCCTATATTTTTCTTCGGAATAATTGCTCGTTTAAAACCAAGTTTAGCCGCTTCTTGTACCCGTTGATCAATTCTTGATACTCTTCGAATTTCACCGGTTAGTCCTACTTCTCCGATTACTGCATCTGTTGGAGACGTCGGCTTATCACGAAAACTAGATGCAATACTCAGCGCAACTGCTAAATCAATAGCTGGTTCATCTAGCTTCAGTCCTCCTGCAACTTTTAAATAGGCATCTTGATTTTGCAGTAGCATACCTGCTCGTTTCTCTAATACCGCCATAATAAGTGACACACGATTATGATCCATCCCTGTCGCCATACGTCTGGGATTTCCAAAACTTGTTGGGGATATTAATGCTTGAATTTCAACAAGAACAGGACGTGTTCCTTCCATCGAAGCAACAACAATTGAACCTGCAACACCTACGGGCCGCTCTTCTAGAAAAATTTCAGATGGGTTCAGAACTTCTTGTAAGCCTAGTTCCTTCATTTCAAAAATTCCAATTTCATTTGTTGAACCAAATCGGTTTTTGACTGCTCGCAAAATGCGATATGTATGGTGTCTTTCTCCTTCAAAATACAACACTGCATCCACCATATGCTCTAGCATACGGGGCCCTGCAATATTACCTTCCTTTGTAACATGACCAACAATAAATATAGGAATCCCTTTAATTTTTGCTAATTTCATTAGCTCTGCCGTACATTCACGAACTTGTGATACACTTCCTGGTGCAGATGTTACCTCAGGTAAATAAATCGTTTGAATGGAATCAATGACTACAAAGGCAGGACTCATTTCCTCCACATGCTGGACGATACGCTGTAAATCGGTTTCTGAATACACGTATAAGTTATCACTACTAACTTGTAGCCGATCGGCCCGAAGCTTGATTTGCTTCTGCGATTCTTCCCCTGAAATATATAATACTTGATAAGAACTTTCAGCGAGTTGAGAGGATACTTGAAGAAGTAACGTGGACTTACCAATTCCGGGATCTCCGCCAATTAATACAAGTGAGCCATCTACGATCCCGCCGCCTAATACGCGATTTAGCTCTTGAAATTTCGTCGTAATGCGCGCTTCATTGATTGTTTCTACATTGGTAATTGGCCGAGGCTTAGCTACTTCAGATTGCATTCCTGTCGCAAACACGACTCGGCGCGATGACACTGGTGCTTCCATTTCCTCCACAAGTGTATTCCATGCCCCGCATCCTGGGCACTTCCCCATCCATTTCGGTGACTCATAGCCACAATCCTGGCAAACAAACTTTGTTTTCTTTTTCGCCATAATTTCCCTCCTTACTATCTCTGTTAAGGCCCCGTTCTTTGGTGACATAAGATAAACCTATACAGAGTTCTATCGTAAAGCGGAGCAATGTATTCTTATACAAGAAAAAGGGCTACTTTCTAGCCCTTTTTTCTTGTACTCTTATTTTACCTTTTCTACGCTGCGAATGACAAACGATTCTCCCTCTACATCTAGTACAACTTTCTGTCCTTTTTCAATTGTTCCCTTTAACAGTTCCTCAGACAAGCGATCTTCAACATGTTTTTGGATAGAGCGTCGTAACGGACGTGCTCCGTACTCAGCATCAAAGCCTTTATCTGCTACTAAATCTAAGGCAGGCTCTGTTAGCTCGAGATCAATTTCTTGTTCATGGAGACGATTCTTTAATTGTTGAACCATAAGCGTTACAATTTGTCTAATATGTTTCTTTTCTAACGGATGGAACACAATAATTTCATCAATCCGATTTAAAAATTCCGGACGAAACGCTTGTTTCAAATCCTTCATTACTTTTTCTTTCATATCCGAGAATTCTCTGCCCTCATCCTGAACGTTAAATCCAAGATGTTGTGTTTGTTTTAATGTAGATGCTCCCACGTTAGATGTCATAATAACAATGGTATTACGAAAATCAACTGTGCGTCCTTTGGAATCAGTCAATCTTCCATCCTCTAAAACTTGAAGCAAAATATTAAATACATCAGGATGTGCTTTTTCAACCTCATCAAGTAGAACTACGGAATAAGGCTTTCTGCGAACCTTTTCTGTGAGTTGACCGCCTTCATCGTATCCAACATATCCTGGAGGAGAACCGACAAGACGAGAAGTAGAATGTTTCTCCATGTACTCTGACATATCGATACGAATCATAGCATCCTCATCACCAAACATCGATTCTGCTAATGCACGAGCAAGCTCTGTTTTCCCTACCCCAGTCGGTCCTAGGAAAATGAAGGATCCAATCGGACGTTTTGGGTCTTTTAATCCAGCTCTTGCACGGCGTACGGCCTTCGCTACTGCAATAACCGCTTCATCTTGACCAATTAAACGATCATGCAATACACTTTCTAGATTTAACAGTTTATCTGTTTCAGTTTGAGCCAACTTTGATACTGGAATACGCGTCCAAGTTGATACAACACTTGCAATGTCTTCAACCGTCACTTC
>NZ_JBXKMX010000101.1:0-58666 GCF_056992975.1 Ectobacillus sp.
GACCAATCGAATATGGAATTTGCAAGATAAGAGGTTTTTTATTCACCTCACCTGTTATCATGTAATACAAACGTTCATGCACTTGCTGCATACTCACATCTTCGTGGAAATAAATAATGGCAAGACCAGCTCCTACAAAGAGAAGGAGCCATACCGCTACAAAAAAAATCGGATTGCTAGCTTTTCTGTCATACAAGATTTCAACAATGGTTTGGGAAGGACCAATTAGGTTTACATCATACTGTTTGGAGTGCGAATGAATGGCAGCCAAAATAATCATCGCATCAATTACAACATGGGTCAGATCTGCCTTTGTAATTTCATATACAGGTAAATCTTGCAAAGATACTCGTATATGTTCAGGTGCAGAAATTTGTGCAATGTCCTTTAACTTTAATCGGTAATCTGGAGAGACTTGCAATCGTTGTCGCATTTTTATATATATGGTTTCATCCAAGACGATCCCTCCTATTACAACAGTTCTTTTACTTGTAGTATGGATAAGCATCTTATTTCCATACCTACATTTTTAAATTCTCTATTCTACAGGAAGTGTGGTAGCGCAGTAAGTAAATTACCACGTTGAGTATATACCTCCTTTATCAATTAGCTCTGTTAAACTTGTCTGTTGATTTCCGCTCCAATCAACCTAGTTAAATCAACAATAAGCTTTAAAAGAGCCTATCAATTAAAAAAACCGAATAGGTTATTCCCCTATTCGGTCCTTCATTTCCAGTAAAATTTTCTTTTCTAGTCGAGACACTTGTACTTGTGAAATACCCAGTCTCTCTGCTACCTCAGATTGTGTTTGATCTTTATAATATCGAAGATAAACAATGAGTCTCTCTCGTTCTTCAAGACCTTGAATCGCTTCTTTTAAAGCCAATTTATCGAACCATCTCGATTCAGTCTGGTCTGCTATTTGATCCAAGATAGTGATAGGATCTCCATCATTCTCATACACGGTTTCATGAATGGATGACGGGGAGCGGCTTGCTTCCTCTGCCATGACTATTTCTTCTACCGTAAGCTGCAAAGCATCCGCAACCTCAGATACAGTAGGAATACGCCCAAGCTTCTTTGATAACTCATCCTTCATCTTGCGTACTTTATTCCCTGTTTCTTTTAATGAACGACTAACCTTCACGGTTCCATCATCGCGCAAAAACCTTTGGATTTCACCAATAATCATGGGTACAGCATAAGTAGAAAACTTAACATCGTATGATAAATCAAATTTATCTACCGATTTTAACAATCCAATACAGCCGATTTGAAATAAATCCTCTGGCTCGTATCCACGATTAAGAAAACGCTGTACCACTGACCATACGAGACGCATATTGCATTGTACAATCGTATCTCGCGCTGTCTGATCCCCTGCTTGGCTCTTCTGAATCAATTCCTTCAGCTCATGGTCTTTCAACTGTACTTTCCCATTTTCTTTTCTCACCTCTATGTCCATAGGTTCGTCTCCTTAATTGCATAGAGCGTTACTGTTCGACAAATACTTAGTAAGATGAATAGTTGTTCCGAAAGATTCATTTGTTATGACTTCTACTTCGTCCATAAAGTTTTCCATAATTGTAAATCCCATACCGGAACGCTCTAATTCAGGTTTTGTGGTGAATAATGGCTGTCTTGCTTCTTCTAAGTTTTTTATCCCTAATCCTTTATCACGAATTGTTATTCGAACGGTTCCTTCTTCTAGCGTCACCGTAATGTATACGATACCTTCGTGATTTCCTTCATAGCCATGTATAATGGCATTTGTCACTGCTTCTGATACAACTGTTTTAATTTCAGTTAATTCCTCTAAGGTAGGATCAAGCTGTGCAATAAATGCTGCTACTGTTACACGAGCAAACGACTCGTTTTGACTGAGGGCTGAGAATTGAAGTTGCATTTCATTTTTCATTTAGGCCACCCCCAATGTAGCAAGTGCATTCTTCTCACTTGTTTCCAAACGAATGATTTTAAATAAACCAGACATTTCGAATAGACGTTTTACAACGGGTGAGATTGCACATACGACCATTTCTCCTCCTAAACTTTTTACATGCTTATATCTGCCAAGTATGACTCCAAGTCCGGAACTGTCCATGAATGTTAAATGTTCTAAATTCAAAATGATATGATGTACCTGGTTGATTTCTAAAGTATTCATCACACGACTACGTAATTCCTCAGCAGTATGATGGTCAAGCTCCCCACTTAAACGAATACACAAAACATCACGTTTTACTTCCATGTTGATTATTAAACTCACGTTTATTTCCTCCTTTTCAAGCGCACTAGCGCAAAAAAGCATAAGGAGTCTTTCGCTGACTTACAGCATGAATCCTTCTAGGCGACAAAAGAAGTGATAATTCGAAGAAATAGAGTTGTCTTTGTCGAGATTTCTTCCTAATAAAATGAGAATAAGATGACGCAAATGGGAATTTAATTGCCTCTTGCGTCATCCGAGAAAATATTTTTTTAACGTTAGAGACTAGTCAGAATCATGCTCCGCATACTTACGTAGCGTAAAACGAAGGTCCATCCATTTTCCTTATTCGGTCTTTGAAAACATACTGAAATTCCGTTTCACCAACTCCCAAAGACTAGCTTGCTTCACATCCTCACTTGCGATTAGTGGTTCTTTCGTTACAACTGTATCTCCTTTTTTTACAAGAAGAGTTCCTAATGTATCTCCCTTTTTAATAGGCGCTTTCACAGTCGGTTCCACTACAATTTCTTGCTTCATCGAATCAGCTTGTTCTCCTCTTTTTAGAAGGAGGGATACTTGATCTTCCGTTACAAGATTAACTGTTTTCTTATCGCCTCTACTTACTTTCACAGATGTAATAACTTGATCTTTACCAAATAATTTTTTGGTAGCATATTGACTGTAAGCAAAATCAAGAAGTTTTGTAACCTGCGCATTTCGTTCCTTTGATGTAGGGGCACCCATAACGACTGCGATAACACGCATACCATTTCTCTCAGATGAGGCAGTTAAACAATAACGCGCCTCTGCTGTAAATCCTGTTTTTACTCCATCTACTCCTGGATAAAAACGCACGAGCTTATTCGTATTAACCAGCCAAAATTTTTTGTCCGTATTTTCACGTAAATAATCCTCGTATTTCCCTGTGTACTTACGAATAAGAGGATATTTCATTAACTCTCTTGCCATGATTCCCATATCATAAGCAGTCGAATAATGATCTTTTGCGGGTAACCCGGTTGGATTTTGAAAATGAGTATTTTTCAGTCCCAAAGATTTAGCCCTTTCATTCATCAATTTCACAAATCCCTCTTCGGAACCAGCTATATGTTCAGCCATTGCAACCGAAGCATCATTTCCTGAAGCGATGGCAATCCCTTTAAGCATTTGATCAACGGTCATTTCTTCGCCTGGCTCTAGAAAGATTTGAGAACCACCCATGGAAGCAGCATATTCACTCGTTCTGATTTTTTCATCTAGCTTCAACTTCCCTTTTGCCACTTGTTCCATAATCAATAACATCGTCATAATTTTTGTCATACTCGCAGGCGGAAGCTTTTCATTGCTATTTTTCTCAAAAAGAATTTGACCAGTATCCTGTTCGAGCAACACAGCAGATGACGCTTGCTCCACCAGCTTTGGTTGATCTTCTTTTTGATTTTGTTTTGTATCTGACTGCGCTAATCCGACCGAAGTGGCAGAGCTAAATACGGTGAAGCTAAGTAAAATTGCGAATAATCGTTTCATTTTTATGCACCCTCCATTCCATATCACACCTATTTTTTCCATTTAAAAAAGGTTTATTCATTTTTCTTGCAAAAGAAGAGGGAAAAGGATACAAAAAGACCGAAATAGAAAAACTGATTACTCAGCATTCTACTTCGGTCCATAAGGTTACTAGAGGGGAACTGGTTATTTCTGCAATAAGATTATCATTCGTTTATAAAATACGGTGCAAAAGCATTGCCACGAGCTTTATTTCTTCATCATTCCACGGTGCAAACTTTTCCTTATAGTATTGCTTACGCAAAACCTCAAGTTTATTTGCAACTATTCTTCCTTGTTCTGTAATTTCTAAATTAACAATTCTACGATCAAGATCTGAACGTGTCCGGGAAATATATTCTTTTTCCACTAAACGATCACTAACGGCCGTAACATGACTGGATGTCACATCTACTTCACTAGCAATCTGTGATGCTGTTTGAGGACTACTATGCATAAGCGCTCGTAAAATTACAAATTCATTCCAAGGCATATATTCTGAAAATAACTCATTAATCTCTGCTTGGACCTTCCGAATCATATGCCTAAGCGATACGGATACATCTAATAATAGGGTTTCTCTATTTTCTTTCATTTTATTCGACCACTTTCTTCGTTTACAGCCATTATAAATCATTCTCATTTTCTTTGTATACATTTTCTTACACAATTTCTTCTCAACTGACATGACACCTCGTCATATTCACTTCTCCCTTTCATATACATGGTTATGAAGCGAAAGTGCTGCATTCTTTGAAAAAAAGGAGTGGGGAAACTTATGCAATATACAAATCCATATATACCACCATATAGGGAAACAAAAGATAAATTGCTAGAGGTTCATGGAGAAGGAGTAGTAAAGGCAAAACCAGATTATGTGGTTATAACGCTTGGCATTATAACTGAGGACATGACCGTACAAGCAGCACAAGAAAAAAATGCAGCTGCTTCGCAAGTATTGCTAGCTTCCCTAAAAGAGATGGGCATACCCGAAAGCAGCATTGCTACGTTATCTTATACTATTACACCTTTATATAGTGAGGAAGGAGGTAAAACAACGCTACGAGGTTATCGCGTTGAACATCTATATGAAGTAACTGTCCCACATGTACAACAAGCAGGTAAAGTTTACTCCGTTGCTACAAAGGCAGGGGCAAATATTACTGGTGGCCTAACTTTTCGTGTATCACAGCCTACTACGTATACAAATCAAGCATTAACAATTGCTATAACAAATGCACTAGAAAAAGCAACAGTCATTACAAACACCTTGCATGTCACGCTGCACCCCATTCCGATTTCCATAAAAGAGCAAGGCTCATATTCCGAAACTTATACAACAGCACGAGTCATGACAGTTCCTTCCATCCAACCAGGTGAAGTAACGATTTCAGCTCGTATTGTTGCTACCTTTACCTATACATAAAACGACACATACAGCATATGTGTCGTTTCTTTTCTTCGCTATAAAGCTACGTCCTATTTCTACTTAAACCATCCTTTTTTATGAAACCATGTCATCATCGCAACAAAAATAAATAACATTAGAAAAATACAAATAAAATACCCATATTTCCAATTTAATTCAGGCATATTTGAAAAATTCATACCATATACACCTGCAATAAAGGTAAGAGGCATAAATATAGTAGAAAATACTGTTAATGTTTTCATAATATTATTCATGTAATTACTATTTAATGAAAAATAACTATCACGAATATCTGCAGTTAGTTCACGGTTCGCTTCAATCATTTCTGAAAGCTTCAATAGATGATCGTAAATGTCCTTAAAATAAATGGATTGATCACTCATGCCATAAAAACGTTCTGAGTTAAGAATACGATATAGCAAATCACGCATAGGGACAATTGTTCGTCTTAACCTTGAGAGCTCGGATCGGATTTCAAATACTTCCTCTAGCGAATGACTATCGTTAAATGTTAAATGGTCATCAATTTCGTTTAAACGATCTTCTAGAAAATATAACGGAGGAAAACAGTCATCTACGAGTCGATCAATCATCATATGTGTTACATGTAACGGACTATTTTTCAATCTTTCTTTTTGCGCAAATGTATTCCAAGTATCATCTAATCCAGGTTCTTCTTTCCAATGAAACGAGACGCAAAATGATTCACCAACAAATACATCTACTTCTTTTGGTGTTAATTCTTCTCTTGAAATAGAATGCAACACAAGGAAATGGTAGCCATTATAGAAATCTATCTTTGGACGTTGTACATTTTCTAAGCAATCTTCAATTGCCAAAGGATGAAAATGAAAATGATCTTTCAAAACTGACACATACTCTTCTTCTGATGGATTAAACAAATCAACCCAGCACCATACTATGTCATCACGAAAACGATCTTCTAATGCCATATTGTAACGCACTTCATTCTGTGTTGTAATCCCGCATACACGGATCAATCCGTTCACCCCATTTTTTCACCAAGCCTGTTTTATATCAACTGTCTAATGCAAGTATAATAATCATTGCAATATGGAACAATCCCTTTTTTAGAATTACATACCATCTTATAACAAATAGAGATATATGTATTTCAAAAGTTGTTCTTATTCTGTAATCCTATCATAAATAAGCGTCTGCGGCTGGACTGCTATTTTCGATAGCTTTATACTCGCATATATTTTTTCAACGACTTCATTCGTATTTTTATTATTCGCAAATATTGTTACAAGAGAATCTCCTTTTTTCACAACATTTCCAACCTTTTTACGAAGCACAAGCCCAACAGCTAAATCGATTTGGGATTCCTTCGTCGCACGCCCTGCGCCTAAAAGCATCGCTGCTGTCCCTATTTCATCAGCAATTATTTCAGACACATACCCCTCTTCCTTTGCCAGAACCTCTACGATATATGTTGCCTGGGGAAGCTTAGAAGGGTTATCAACCACAGAGGCATCTCCGCCCTGTGCCGATAAAAAACGTTTAAATACTGCTAGTGCTTTTCCATTATGGATGACTTCTAGTAACATAGCACGTGCCTGTTCTAACGAGTCTGCTTTTCGTGCTAAAAGGACCATTTGACTACCCAACGTTAAACAAAGTTCTTCTAAATCCTTTGGCCCTTTCCCTTGTAACGTTTCAATTGCTTCCTTCACTTCTAGTGCATTTCCTATGGCAAATCCAAGCGGCTGACTCATATTCGAAATTACTGCCATTGTCTTACGACCAACACTATTTCCGATTCGTACCATCGCATGGGCAAGTGCTCTAGCATCTTCTTCTGTTTTCATAAATGCACCTGCACCCGCTTTTACATCAAGGACAATCGCATCCGCACCTGCTGCTATTTTTTTACTCATAATGGAGCTTGCAATTAGAGGAATTGAGTTAACGGTTGCAGTAACATCTCGCAACGCATACAACTTTTTATCGGCAGGTGTTAAATTTCCACTCTGTCCAATTATAGCTATTTTATTTGTGTTGACGAGCCGAATAAATTCCTCATTCGTAATTTCAACGTGAAAACCACGAATAGATTCGAGCTTATCAATCGTACCACCTGTATGGCCTAACCCCCGGCCTGACATTTTCGCAACAGGTACACCAACAGCTGCAACAAGGGGCCCTAGCACAAGAGTCGTGGTATCACCTACTCCGCCCGTTGAATGCTTATCTACTTTTATACCTTCTACTTTCGATAAATCTATGTAATCTCCGCTATTTACCATCGCCATCGTTAAATCTGCTCGTTCTCGATCGTTCATATCTTGAAAGTAAACAGCCATCGCAAATGCACTCATTTGATAATCAGGAATGTCGCCCTTTGTATAACCTTCAATAATAAAATTAATTTCCTCTGCAGACAATTCATGTCCATCTCGCTTTTTGGCAATTAAATCGACCATTCTCATCTATTCATCACTCCTATAATGTTCTCACAATTTCTTTCACAAGAGATAGAAAATTTGCTTTTACGCGCTCTGTCGTTGCAATTACTTCATCGTGATGGAGTGGTTGATTTAAAATCCCTGCAGCCATATTCGTTATACAAGAAATACCAAGTACATTCATCCCGCTATGTCTAGCAACAATTACTTCAGGTACCGTTGACATTCCTACGGCGTCTGCCCCTAACGTACGGAACATATGAATTTCAGCTGGTGTTTCGTAAGAAGGTCCTGTTACTGCTACGTAAACTCCTTCTTGTATCGATATTTGCAATCGATGTGCAGCATCCTTAGCAATATTTCTCAGATTATTTGCATAAGGGTGTGACATATCAGGGAAACGTACACCTAAATTCGAATTATTTGGACCTATTAGTGGATTCGTACCCATAAAATTAATATGGTCACGAATAATCATTAAATCTCCAGGTGAAAATGAAGTGTTAACTCCTCCTGCTGCATTAGTAACAAGCAAGGTTTCCACGCCTATCGCTTTCATTACGTGAACAGGCAAGGTTACAAGATCCATATCATAGCCCTCATAGTAATGAAAACGGCCTTGCATAGCAACAACAAGAACACCCTTTAAGGAACCGAATACAAGCTGTCCTGCATGACCTGCTACTGTTGTATTCGGAAACCCAGGAATGTTCTTATAGCTAACTTTAACAGGATTTTCGATTTCATCAGCTAACACACCAAGTCCAGAACCAAGAATCAACCCTATCTTCGGAATAGATGGAAACTTCTCTTGTAAATATTTAGCTGCTTTATCAATCGATTCGTAATTCATGGTATTCATCTCCTGTTATTGTATTTGTTTTAAAAAGCTTTTCCCGTACTCCGGCATAGTTACATGAAAGTTTTCTGCAACCGTAGCCCCAATATCTGAAAATGTTTCTCGAAGCGGTAGTTCCTTACCTTCTTTCATAGATGGACTATACACAAGTAAAGGAACGTATTCCCGTGTATGGTCGGTTCCTGCATGAACCGGATCATTGCCATGATCTGCGGTAATGATAAGTAGATCGTCATCCTTAAGTGTGTCTAGCACCTCAGAAAGACGTTCATCGTACTCCTGCAGCGCTTCTCCGTACCCTTGTGGATTTCGTCTATGACCGTAAAGAGCATCAAAATCTACTAAATTTAAAAAGCTAAGACCTGTGAAATCCATATGCAAGGTTTCCATTAACTTATCCATACCATCCATATTCGATTTCGTTCGAAGAGACTTTGTAACACCCTCCCCGTCATAAATATCTGAAATTTTTCCTATTGAAATTACGTCGTATCCGCCATCTTGTAATTCGTTCATTACCGTACGACCAAATGGCTTTAATGCATAGTCATGACGGTTTGCAGTTCGTATAAAGTTTCCAGGCTCTCCAATGAACGGGCGCGCAATCACGCGTCCAACCATATATTTTTCTTTCAATGTTAATTCTCGTGCAATCTTACAAATGGAATACAGTTCATCGATTGGTACGATATCTTCATGCGCAGCGATTTGCAATACACTATCTGCTGATGTATAAACGATAAGAGCACCTGTTTTCATATGTTCTTCCCCAAGTTCATCAAGAATAGCAGTACCAGAAGCTGGCTTGTTCGCAATAATTTTACGTCCTGTCCGTTTTTCAAGTTCATCAAGTAGCTCTTTTGGAAACCCTTTCGGAAAAACGCGGAAAGGGGTATCAATATAAAGGCCCATGATTTCCCAATGCCCCGTCATCGTATCCTTACCAACTGATTGTTCTTGCATCTTTGTATAGTAAGCCATGGGCCGTTCGCTTTTTTCAATTCCCTTTATCTCTCGAATATTTCCAAGTCCTAATTTCGCCATGTTTGGCATGTATAATCCGTTCATATACTCTGCAATATGACCGAGCGTGTCTGCGCCTTCATCACCAAAAGATGGAGAATCTGGCGCTTCTCCAATCCCTACAGAATCCATCACAATTAAAAAAATCCGTCTATATTTATTCAACACAACTACCTCCTATTCACTACCATTAACACAAATTATTTTATGTCAGATGTCAGACCTTATTAGCAAAACAATATTTTTTTCTTTTATTTTAGTATATCTCATATAAAACGGGACTTCAAACAAGAATTGGCAAGCAGTAGCAGGACTTCTCGTAAGCGATGAATGGCAACCTTTTTCTAGAATATCCTACTCGAGCAAAGTTTCTATTACACAGAATAAAGAAAGCTGATGGTCAGTCCATCAGCTTTCTTTATTTTACTTCTACAACTTGCTCTATATGATTATGAAGCTGATCCTTTTCAACATGCACTTTTACATGATAACTTCCTGCTTCTTTAAATACTGGACTAGCATTATATTCCCCCTGAATTCCTTCCTTTGCCGGAACAAACTCATGCTTTTCATTTCCATCTTTCCACATTTCAAATTCGACCGATGCTCCTGTTAATACAGAACCATTTTGTTCCACATGTGCCATCATTTTTGATGCTGCATTGACTTGTAAAGAATCTGCCATGAGGCGTATAGACAAGTCACTATGATCATGTTCATCATTACCGGTATCCTTTGTAACTGCTGCATTTCCTACCGTAACCTTTACTTCTGGCATTACATGCATATCTCTGGCATTGGTGTGGGCGATAATATGATAGACTCCATCCTCTGCAAATGTGATTTCTGCTACATAGATTCCATTTTGTCTATGCTGTGCTGCTGTCATCGTATGATTTTGATCCGCATCTTTCCACGTTTCAAATTTTACATCTTGCGCATCGTCGACCGCTTTTCCGTCCTGCGTAACAATTGCTTGTAGTTCTATTTTTTCATTCGATTTTAATGTTTCCGGATTTGTTTTTACTTCCACCTTTACTTCTTTGGGCACGGCATCCTTTTGCGTATTGTTCTGGCCTTGCGAATTGCATGCAACTAGCGCAATGAGTGAAATACATAGTACTGCTATAACCTTTTTCATCGTTCACTCCTCCTCTAATTTAGTATAGAAGAACAAAAAAGAGTTTGTCCACATTAACAAGGTTGATAGATTGAAAACAATGCAAGGAGAAAATGTGAAGTTTTTGTGAAGAAAATAAAAGCAACTACGTTTTCCTATTATAAACATCATTATGCCCTCGGATGAAACTGTTTATATACGTCTTTTAATCGTACCTTTGAAACATGCGTATAAATTTGTGTTGTCGAAATGTCTGCATGGCCAAGCATTTCCTGAACCGCTCGTAAATCAGCCCCGTTTTCTAATAAATGAGTCGCAAAAGAGTGCCGAAGAGTATGCGGCGTTAAATCCTTCTGGATGTTCGCCTCTTTCGCAAGCTTCTTTAAAATTTTCCAACACCCTTGGCGTGATAATCGCTCTCCGTGGTGATTTAAGAAGAGTGCATCTGTTGATTTTTTATTACTTGCTAGCTCACTTCGTCCCTGCTCAATATATCTCGTGATTGCCTCTGTTGCTATCCCACCAAGCGGAATGATTCGTTCTTTATTTCCCTTACCAAGACATCGTACGAAGCCCATCGTCAAATGAACGTCAGGTAAATTTAAGTTAATTAGTTCCGAAACACGCAAACCTGTTGCGTATAACAATTCAAGCATTGCCTTATTTCTAAGTCCATAGGCAGACCTATCTTTCACTTCAAGTAGCGCTTCTACCTCTTCTATGGATAGCACATTCGGTAATTTACGTTCCAGTTTTGGTGTTTCAATGTGCACAGAAGGATCACTTTCTGCCACACGCTCACGTAACAAAAATTGATGAAAGGAACGAATCGAAGCAATATGACGTGCAATTGTTTTTGAAGATTTATTTTGATCTTTTAATAGATGTAAGAAATGTATAATGTGTATACGGGTCACAGCAGTAATATGGATTCTCTCAACTTTATCTATATATTGCAAGTAACTTTTCAAATCACGTTCATAAGATGTGATAGTATTACCTGCTAGTCCTTTTTCAATCCGCATATAATGTATAAAATCCTTTAGATGTTCATCCAAGTTTCTCTACTCCCCATTTTCATAGAAAAAAATTAATCGATTCATCCAAGTACTAGCAACCGATCCGTCTAGTGATACTTCTTCAACCGATTCTCCCTTTGGCTTTTCAAATCGATGATAGTTTTGATATTCTTCATTTATCCATACTATAGCAAAATAAAAAAGAAGCGTACAACTAGTAAATAGCAGAAAAACCTTGAGTATATGAACGATCAATATGAAACCATTTCGCATGTTTAGCCCTCCATATGCTTTGTTATTACAACATATGCCAGGCTTACTCTGCTTTATACGTTATCGAATAAAAAAACCTTTTCCAGATAAGGAAAAGGTTATTTATCGCTTTGTTTTTGCCTACATGTATGACAAATCCCATAAAAAGTGAGTCGATGATCCTTCACTTTAAAATTCCACTTTTGCTCTACTTTAATTTCTACATCTTTTAATAAATCCTCTTGAATTTCCTCTACCATGCCACATGTTGTACATATGAGGTGATGATGAAAACGAGAAGCTCCTTCTTTTCGTAAGTCATAACGCGAAACACCGTCACCGAAATTAATTTTATCGACAATCTTTAGTTCCGTTAACAATTCTAACGTACGATAAACGGTTGCAAGTCCGATCTCGGGCGACTTTTCTTTTACAAGGAGGTAAACATCTTCCGCGCTAAGGTGGTCTTCTTCATTTTCTAGCAGTACACGTACAGTAGCTTCTCTTTGTGGTGTAAGTTTATAGCTTGCTGCATGCAATTGTTTCTTGATACGATCAATTCTTTCTTCCATTCGGTACTTTTCCCTCCCTCGCCACTCTTACACCATTATATCAAAAGTAAGGAGCGTGTCAAAAGAAAATAGTAAAGATAAAATGATTCTTTATATTATATAATAATTATTTCTATTTAATAGCTGTCATGATGGTTTTCATAAGCATTGGTGAAATATATGCTTCTATAGCAGAAGCAAGCAGGAGGACTACTCCCATAATAATAAAAAAAACTGTGTATCGCATAAAAAAAGGAAGAACGGGTCCACGTATTCTCCGAACAAACTGATGCCGAATCATTTGCAATGAGAAACTGACAGATACGACAGTCATGACAATACAAGCAGGAATGATAATTAGGTTTTGGGGGAAAACAGCTGCAAATGATAACATAATTCCATTCCATCCTAGCTGATTTACTAAAAATCCGACAGTAAATCCAACAACAACTCCCTTTAAAAATAAAAGGATAAAAAGAATTGGTAAACCAATCATTGAAATACCTAGCAACCAAATAAATCCAATATATTTCAAGTGGGAAATATAACTTTCTTGAAACATCTCACCTGTACTAGCAAACTTCCCTTCGGATACTTGTCCAAAAAATTTACTAAGATAGTAATACAAATCCTGTTTTTGACTCTCTTGTAAGCTATTTACGAGAATCGCACCGAAAATAACTCCCATGACTAACAAAATACAGACAAATATATAAAGTGAGGAGTGCTCCTGAATATGACTAGCAGCTCGATCCTTCCATGATTTTCTCACCGTATAAACCCCTTTCTTTCTTCTTTGCTACATTGTATGAGAGAAATGGTAGATTATGAGTTATACAACGAATGGATTTCAGTTTTTTTGTTTGATACACTATGTATAAAGGAGGGATAGATGTGAATCCATTATTACTTGATTTTCCAACTATGTTTCAAACGAAACGACTACAAATTCGAAAACCATTTCCTGGAGATGGAACTGAATTGTATGAGGTATATCAACAATCGAAAGAAGATATTGATTTATGGATAACGTATGGTGCTGCCACTCAGTCTGAGGATCAAGCAGAAGCAGACGTGAGAGAAGCCCACGCTAAATTTTTATTACGTGAACAACTTCGCTTTCATTTGTATGTCAAGGAGGATAGCACTTTTATTGGAAGTATCACTCTTTATCCAATAGACTGGGACATTCGGATATTCGAGATTTCCTTCTGGCTTGCAAGTAGCGCAACTCACAAAGGTTATATGACCGAGGCACTTACTGGTGTAATTACATTTGCTTTTGAAAAGCTACAATGTAATCGTCTTGAAATTCGATGTGATGCAGCAAATGAAAAAGCAAAGAAGTTGGCAGAAAATACAGGTTTTATGCTAGAAGGTATACTACATAAAAATTGTAAGGCAGTGGGTAGTGACGAACTTCGCAATACATGTATCTATGCAAAAATAAAAGAATAGGCAAAAATACCTATTCTTTTATTTTGTTAATTGTAGATATTGAAGAGCCATAATCGTCTTGCTATCATGAATACGGCTTACCTTCATTAGTTCGAGTGCTTCTTCCAGTGTAACTTCTAGCAGCTCTACAAATTCATCCTCATCTAGACTCGCTTTTACTTCCTTTTTTTCCAGTTGAATCGCTTCAAACAGATAGACGATTTCATCTGAAAATCCAGGAGATGTATAAAAAGAAGTAATAAGCCGCATTTCCTTACAAGTATAGCCCGTTTCTTCGTCAAGCTCCCGCATTGCACAATCAATAGGCCGTTCACCCTTTTCTAGCTTACCTGCAGGAATTTCAACAAGCATCTTTTCTAATGCCTTCCGGTATTGATCGACTAATACAATCTTCCCTTCATTCGTAACAGCAATAATAGCAATTGCACCAGGGTGCTTTACAAGTTCTCGTTTACTTGTATTTCCATTTGGCAACTCAACCTCATCTACTTGTACGTGAATCACTCTACCAGAAAAGATTGGAGTAGTAGTAATCGTACGTTCTTCAAAATGATTCAACCTATTCATCTCCTTATCCGAATTCCTATAGTACACGTAATTAGTTTACCATATTCTAAAAATGAAGTTTGACTATGTGCTGAACGATTTGTCTTAAAACTTAGATTTCCTTACAATAGAATAAGGGGGGATGAAGATGAGAAAACGTCAGGTCGGCTCGTCCGACTTATTCGTAAGTAATATTGGCCTTGGTTGCATGTCTCTCGGAACAAATGAGAAGGAAGCCATATCTATGCTACATTCTGCTATTGACGCAGGAATTAACTATTTAGATACTGCGGATTTATATGACTACGGTTTAAATGAAGAATTTGTAGGAAAAGCCTTGCGGGGAAGAGTAAGGGAACAAGTAATTGTTGCTACAAAAGTTGGAAACCGCTTTACGAAAGAGAAGAACGGATGGAACTGGGATCCATCAAAAGCATACATTATGGAAGAAGTGAAGGAAAGTTTACGCCGCCTTGGAACAGATTATATCGATTTATACCAATTACACGGAGGAACGATTGAAGATCCAATTGAAGAGACCATAGAAGCCTTCGAACAGTTGCAAAAAGAAGGAGTCATTCGCTACTATGGAATTTCTTCCATTCGGCCGAATGTCATTCGAGAATATTTAAAATATTCTCATATCGTAAGTGTAATGATGGAGTACAATCTATTGAACCGTCGTCCTGAAGAACTATTTTCATTGCTTAACGAGAACCATGTAAGTATCATTGCTCGTGGTCCTGTTGCAAAAGGGTTGCTAACTGATCACAATGAGCATAAATTAAAGCAAGCGATGGATAAAGGCTATTTATCCTATTCCTATGAAGAGCTGGAACATACTATTGGTCTTGTTAAACTTGCCAATACACGTTCATTGGCAGAAACTGCTATACAATACTGTCTATCAAGCCCCGTAGTTGCCTCTGTTATTCCAGGAGCAAGTTCACTAGAGCAGCTCCGTGAAAATGTACGCGTTGCTGAAGCAATGCCGCTAACAAAGAAAGAATACGACCGGATTTCTTCCATTACAAAACAAGATCGATATACATTGCATCGATAATTCAGATTCTAGTTCATATTGAAAGCTATTCAAATCTATGCTTTTGAATAGCTTTCTAAATTATCCTATTTATAATCTTTCCATGAAAGTTCACTTTCGCTTAAAAGTTCTTCAAACGATTTATTTTTTTCACGTTCATGTCGTTCCTTTATTTTTCGTTCCTCCTCTTGCTTTTGACGCATTTCTTCAGCTGAAGCAAGTTGCTTCTTCTTTTCTTTTAGCTGTTGTAATATGCTCCCATCTATTCGTTCACTCACATGTAATGATTCGTCCGTATGATCTTTGTTATTCTTCTTCATTTTTGCCATAAAACTCACTCCTTCCCAATTATTATAGTAAAAGAACTGTAAGATTGCCAAGATTGTTAGAATCTTTCTATAGTAAAAAAGGTGATTTTTTTGAAATAAAAATATTAAAAATAGGCTAACTTTTCGTAAAAGTTTATTAATCCCATAAAATACAGTAGATTCCTTTCTAGTAACATATTAGAATTACCTGTGAATAATGTTAAAAAATAGGAGGGGAATTAACTACATGTGGAAAAAATCAATTGTAATGACTGTATTAGCTAGCTCACTTACTATTTCTGTAGTATTAGCTGCGCCGCAAGCGCCAAGTAACAATGTCGTCGACGTTCAGTTGTTAGGCATCAATGACTTTCACGGTCAATTAAATACTGTTAGTAAAATTGGAGGCCGCGAAGCTGGTGGAATCGATTATTTAGCCGCCTATTTACGGGATCGTGAAAAACAAAATCCAAATACTCTACTTGTTCATGCAGGAGATATTGTAGGAGCAAGTCCGCCAATCTCAGCTCTATTGCAAGACGAACCAACTATCAATATATTAAATACGTTAGGATTTGATGTAGGAACTGTCGGAAATCACGAATTTGATGAAGGCGTTGATGAACTAAAGCGTCTTATTTACGGCGGATATAGCAATATAACCGGTAATTTTAAAGGAGCAACATTCCCTTATGTCGCAGCAAATGTAATCGATAAAAAAACAGGAAAACCTATACTCCCACCCTTCACTATTAAGAATGTGGGCGGGGTAAAAGTTGGCTTTATCGGAGTTGTCACGACAGAAACAGAAAATATTGTCATGCCTAGTATGATTGAGAGCGTTCGCTTTACAGATGAAGTAGAAGCTATCAATAAATATACAGCTGTTTTAAAACGAATGGGGGTAAAAGCAATTGTAGTGCTTGCCCATGATCCAGGAATTACTGATAAATCTGAAAACACGACAGGTGATCTCGCACGTATTGCTGAAAAAACCGATTCAGAGGTTGACGTCATTTTTGGTGGCCACAATCATGCATACGCCAATGGGAATGTAAATGGGAAGCTAGTAGTAGAAGCATACTCTTACGGGACAGCCTTTGCAGATGTTGATTTAAAGATAGACCGCACCACAAAAGATATTGTTGCGAAAAAAGCAGAAATTGTAACTACTTACCGAGATAGTATAAAACCCGATCCACAAATAAAAATGATGGTAGACAAGTATGCCGAGCAAGTTGCTCCTCTCGTAAATCGGGTGGTGGGGACTTCCACATCCGCTATAACACGAGATTCATCAAATGCCGGGGAATCCGCACTTGGAAACTTAATCGCAGATGCACAGCGCTCTACCATGAATGCACAAATCGCACTTATGAATCCGGGTGGTATCCGTACTGATTTGGATGCCGGTGACATTACATGGGGAGAGCTATATAACATTCAACCATTTGGAAATCAGCTTAAAATGCTAACCCTTACAGGAAAAAATATTCGCGATATCTTGAATCTGCAATGGCAAGGCTCAAAAACAAGATTTCTTCAAGTTTCAGGTTTAACATACACATGGGATGCAAATCAACCGGTCTCATCAAGAATTCTAGATATATATCTATCTAATGGTGAAAAAATAGAAGATAACAAAACATACACAGTAGCTGCCAACGCCTTTCTTGCTGAAGGTGGAGATGGATTTTCTCCTTTCAAAAATGGGACGAACGTAATAGTAGGCCCTGTAGATTTAGATGCCTTAGTAAACTATATAAAGGCGTCTAAAAGTCCAATTTCTGCTGCAATAGAGGGTCGTATTAAGAAATTGAACTAATTATAATTTGAATAGGATGAATACATGAGATCATCATAGAACAAATAAGTAAGTAATTTCTATGATGGTCTTTTTTATCAAAGAGGATAATTAATAAAATATACAAATATAGGATGGCAATAACACCCCTGTCATCTTATTCTACTTGCAATCCTGTTAAACTCTATCTCTTAATGTTTTGTAGATTCTCGTTCTACAATATAATGATTACTAGAACTTTCAGAAACAGGAATATGTTTTATTTGCTGGATAAGGTTCATCACCGCATCCTTTGTTTGATTTAAAGAATTTGTTTGTACGGTCGTTATGGTCGGATAAATCATTTCCCCTATTTCACTTCCATCAAACCCCATTACCTGCAATCGGCCAGGAACAGATAGATGAAGGATATGTGCTGCACGTATTACACCAATTGCTGCCTGTTCACTACTAGCTAGGATTGCGTCAACAAAAGGCGCATCTCGAAAGGCTTTTATTATAGCTTGTTCTGCTTTATTAATAGTACTTCCATCCTCAATTACACGATATGGTACTCGATTTTCCTCTACAGTATCTATAAAAGCTGCCAGCCTCTCGCTCATCAGTAGGGAAGATTCTCCTTTAAGAAAAGCTGGAAACTTTACTCCTCTAGCAAGTAAATATAGCGTAGCCATTTTTGAACTTTCATAATTATTTTCTATCTCTTCTTTCAAAACTATGTATGGTACAGAAAAAGACGGCGCCATCATTCGCTTATACGCCGATGCCGTAATAATGACTCCAGCGACACCAAAATGGCGAATTAAATCTGCTATGCTTTTATTTGATGTATTCCATATTAAAATTTCAAAGCCTTCCTTATCAGCAGTGACTTGTATCGAACGTAACATAGTTGAAAACATAAAGGGTACATAATCGTCTACAAGAAATGCCAATAGGGCCTGAGACTTCGATTGTACAGTTGAAAGGGTATTCATTTTATATTGTAACTGTTTAATTGCGCGTTCAACTTGTTTTACCGTTTCCTCACGGACGTACCCTTTTTTATTTATAACACGTGAAACAGTTGCAATGGACACTCCTGCTAATTTAGCTACATCACGAATAGAAGCCAAGAACTCACCTCGTTTGGGAATAGATTACAATTTTACCGTAAAGCATACAAGTGAACTCGTCAAGATGAAAATAAATATCTACCCCTACAAATAGGATAGAAAGATAGAATATCACTATAATCCTATGGTAAAATAATCGATAGTAAACGGGCAGGAGGATGATCATGACAGTACTATTGGGGCTTCTCCTATTTATCGTACTTCTTTTTTTGGGGATTGGAATTACATTCTCAAATAAAGTCATGTATATACGAAAAAAATCGGACGAAGAAATTTTAGCACGTGAAGCAGGTAGTTATTATAATGTGGACGAGTTTCATGCTATGGTAAAGGAAGAGATTTTCATCCCATCTCCTTTTGGATATTCTCTTAACAGTCTCTTCATTCCAAGCAACAGTAAGAAATTTATGATTTTTTGTCATGGCGTTACTGTTAATAAAATAAACTCAATTAAATATAGCAATTTGTTTCACAAACGCGGATTTAATATTCTTTTATATGATCATCGTAGACATGGAAAAACAGATGGACGTACGACAAGCTATGGGTATTATGAGAAACAGGACTTAAAAGCGGTTGTAGACTACGTGAAAGAGCGATTTCATCCTGAAACAATTGGTATTCACGGAGAATCCATGGGGGCTGCAACACTTTTGCAATATGCAGGTTCAGTGGAAGATGGTGCCGATTTTTACATAGCTGACTGCTCATTCTCTGACTTCTATGAACAACTTGCCTATCGATTGCGTGTAGAATATCATTTGCCTCAGTGGCCAATACTACCGATTGCATCCCTATTTTTAAAATGGCGGGATGGATACTCACTTAAGGATGTATCACCAATAACATCCATCCAAAATGTAACTCATCCCATTCTTTTTATCCATAGCAAAGAGGATGATTATATTTTACCTAGTATGAGCGTAGCTTTATTTAATAAAAAAATAGGGCCAAAACAGCTTTTTCTTGCGGAAAAAGGAACACACGCTCTTTCTTATGGAAAAAATAAAGAAGACTACGAAAAAACACTAGATTTATTTTTACATGATTATGTATTTCTAGAACAGGTGTAACAGCTTGTTCTTTTTTTAGTATTTTGGCTTTGTTACAGCTTATTGTTGATGTACAACTAGGTTGATTGGAGCGGAATAGGACAGGCAAGTTTAACAGAGCCTAGTTTCTTGAAAACATAGGCTCTTTATATAGAAATTTCTATTGTTTTTTCAGCAGAAGGTGCAAAAATAAGTTTCTGTATTTGCTCATCAGATGGAATTTCAAATAATAATGTCTCCTTCACCATGCGTTGCGATGCTATGCGTGTCTCCTTCATCACGGTTCCATCTGCAACGCTTGGTAGCGTTCCATATATATGTCCACTACTACCAAGCAAATTAAACTGATTTGTTACTACAGCAATACTTGTATTGCCACCATTATGTAATAGGATCTGAACAACAACAAATATTTTTCCATTTTCAGCATGCCAATGTTCATAATTCGTCGTAGTCACCTTATTGGTTACACGCAATTCTATTTGTGGATTTTGGTTTTGTACTACTTGCACCTTTCCTTCCTGCATTGTCTTTCCACAGCTGCTGGCTATCATACATACGATTGCAAGTAACACCAATCTCATTTGCTCACACCTTTTGCATTCATCATAATTTTATGATGTTCAACTGCTTATGATTTATACACGGATAAGGGAAGCTATTCAATATGTATATCGGTAATGCATGGCATATTCTTTATAATAAAATTCATTGCTTCTTCTACATTAGAGAAGGTTTCCGTTTCAAACGTTACTTCATTTTGAAGCAACCATACATCCCTATGTTCTGTCATACTTGAAACAGACCATTGAAGAAGAGTATAAGGATGGTTCTCGTTTAAAAACGAAACCCATGTTCGTTCCATTGCAATTTCCTTCATTTTTTCATATGTTTCATTCATTCTGTAACTCACCTTTGCGTATATTTATTGGCATTGTACCACACATACTGATGAAAAAGCTTTCGTTTCCCTTTTCAGTAGCTTGCAAAACAACAATATGAACATTATCATAAGAAAAGGAAAACCATGTAACGTTTGAATAGTTGATAAAGATAAGTTTAAAAAGAGTCGGAGGACAAAAACGATGGCAAACGTAAAAATTGTAGTGAAGGATAACGGTGCATTTCGTGTCACAGGAGATGTGGAACTGGTAGATTTTGAAGGACATCCATTTGAAGCAAAGGAAGCCTTTTCTTTATGTCGATGCGGATTATCAGCAAAAATGCCATATTGTGATGGCAGCCATAAAGGAAAATTTCAATCTGTGGTAAGAGCTCCTAAAGCAGAAAATAAAGATTTGGAAGAATAATCCCAAGATCAAAAAAAGTTCGTGACGAAACAGAGAGGCCTCTATTTCGTCATTTTTCATTATATGCAGTTTGACTATTGTAATTTCATACCGAGTATAAAGCCTGAATATGCCAGACTAATTCCCAGTACATACGTAAGGAATAAATAACCAATGGCAACCTTCTTCTTATCTTCCAAGAGCCGCATACTTTCTAATTTAAAAGTGGAAAATGTCGTAAAAGCCCCCATAAATCCTGTTCCTACTAGAAGATACACATCTTTTTGTACATTCATCCCTAGCAGTAACCCAAGCAACCATGCACCAAGTAAATTTACAAATAATGTAGCAAGCGGAAAATCCCCTTTGTAATATCGTTTTTGTAGATTCCCAATTGCAAACCGAGCAAGCGCTCCAAAAAAGCCTCCGATTGCGACTAAAATGACATTCATTGCTGCTGTTCCTCCTGTTCATACCTCTTCCATAGCTTATTTCCAATTTGCAATCCTACCCACGCCATTATAAGACCCCCAATTGAACTTATACCTATATACAAAAAAGCCAAATTATAGTTATGTTGATGGAGGAATTGAACTGTTTCCACGCTGAATGTAGAAAATGTTGTAAACGATCCGATTAATCCCGTTCCAATAACTGGCGCAAAATAAACTCCCTTTCCTTTCATTTTAAATATAGAGGCTGTAAAAAAAGCCAAAAAAAAGCAACCTATCATATTTATAAACCACGTTGAAAATAGTGATAGGGAAAAATCGGACATTATCAATCCAAGGCTATATCGTAGTAAAGCACCTACTATTCCTCCAACGCCTACCAGTATGTATGTCATTTGTAAACCTTCTTTCCACTATTAATAGTATTGCTGCTACATTATAACAAAACTATTCGTTCACCTTTCCGTTATAATATGACCTAACTGTAACATTTTCTTCACATTATCAGTATAGTATTGCTTTCCATTCTTCGTTTTTGTGCTATAATGACAACAAATAATATCCTTCGGGGTCGGGTGAAAGTCCCAACCGGCGGTGATGAAGCAAACGCTTCTTAGTCCGTGACCCGATTTGTATTTACAAATCGGTGGACCTGGTGAAAGTCCAGGACCGACAGTAAAGTCTGGATGGGAGAAGGATTACGTTTTCATACTAGGATTCTATTGATACACACACGTATATCATTCTATTTTTTGTATTTTCTGAAAAAATAGTATTGTTTCGTAAACATCCTATCCTTTTGAAAACTAAACTCTCTCAAACCCTAGAGGATCATTCCTTTTGGGTTTTTTATTTTGGTCAGGGAGAGGTGAAATAATGACAGATGAAGAATACATGAAACTTGCTTTGCAGCTTGCTGCTAGTACGAAAGGACAAACAAGTCCGAATCCAATGGTTGGTGCTATCGTTGTACAAAACGGTGCGATAGTAGGAATGGGTGCTCATCTTGCTGCAGGTGAGGCACATGCAGAAGTTCATGCCATACATATGGCTGGTGAAAAGGCCATCGGTTCTACAGTTTATGTAACATTAGAGCCTTGCAGTCACTTTGGCAAAACCCCTCCATGTTGTGACCTACTTATCAAAAACAAGGTAAAGCGGGTTATAATTGCTACACTTGATAATAATCCCCTTGTATCCGGCCAAGGAATGCGTCGTTTACAAGAAGCAGGAATCCAAGTCGATGTAGGGGTTTTAGAAGAAGAAGCAAAACAATTAAATAAAGTATTTTTTCATTATATGCATACGAAAAAACCATTTGTAACTGTAAAGGCGGCTACAAGCCTAGATGGAAAAATAGCTACTTCTACTGGTGAAAGCAAATGGATTACTGGAAAACTAGCACGAGAAGATGTTCATCGATATCGTAACTCGCATGATGCAATCCTGGTAGGAGTAAATACAGTTATTACGGATAATCCTAGTCTTACAACACGTCTTCATGGCGGAGGAAAAAATCCAATACGTATCGTACTTGATACCTATTTAAGAACTCCCTTATCTTCGACCATAGTAAAGGACGGTGAGGCACCTACATGGATTATTACCGGATCCCACGTATCAAAAGAACGAATGGAACCTTTTGAGGAATACGGTGTTACAATTATCCAAATGAACTCATCTTTGATACAAATAGAGGAGTTACTTTCCATATTAGGTGAACGAAACATCTTATCTCTTCTTGTTGAAGGTGGTCAACACGTTCACGCAAGCTTTCTAGAAAGTGGTTACTGGGATCAGCTTATACTCTATATGAGTCCACGTTTAATTGGCGGTGCAAACGCTCCCTCCTTTTTTGGAGGGGAAGGCTTTTCATCTCTAGAAGATACTCCGCATCTTTCTATTCAACAAATAGAAATGGTGGGCGAGGATATAAAAATGATTGCACAAAAAGGAAAGGAGCGATCCCATGTTTACCGGAATCGTTGAAGAAGTAGGAACAATTGCAAGCTTGCAACGTTCTGGTATGTCCATTCAAATGAATATTTCTGCAAAAACAATACTAGAGGACATGCACATCGGTGATAGCATTGCTGTAAACGGTGTATGCTTAACAGTTGTCTCTTTCACTTCTTCCTCATTCGCAGTTGATGTGATGCCAGAAACAATTAAAGCTACCTCTTTACAATCGGCCAAAAATGGAGCGTCTGTCAATTTAGAACGAGCCATGGCATCAAATGGACGATTTGGTGGTCATTTTGTATCTGGGCATATCGATGGTACGGGAACGATAGTAGGGAAACGTCGTGAAGCAAATGCTGTGTACTACACGATTGAGACGACACCTCAGCTATTACGATACTGCATGCAAAAGGGATCCGTCGCAATTGATGGTACGAGTCTTACTATATTTGGACTAAATGACACATCGCTAATGATTTCCCTTATTCCACATACGCTCAACTACTCAGTAGTCGGGCAAAAAGGTATAGGAGAGATTGTAAATATCGAATGTGATTTAGTAGGAAAATATATCGAACGCTTTATGACAACAGCCAAGAAAAGCTCCATCACGGAAGGATTTTTGCGAGATAACGGATATATGTAAGGAGGAGATCGTATGTTTAATAAAATAGAAGAAGCATTAGAAGATTTGAAAAATGGGAAAGCAATTATTGTCTGCGACGATGAAAACCGGGAAAATGAAGGTGATTTTATTGCATTAGCTGAAAGCATTACAGCTGATACCATTAATTTCATGATTACTCATGGTCGTGGACTTGTTTGCGCACCAATTTCAGTAGAGATTGCACAACGATTAAAGCTTGAACCGATGGTAAGTACAAATACTGACTCCCACGGTACTGCCTTTACAGTGAGTATTGATCATAAATATACAACAACTGGTATTAGCGCACACGAACGTGCGATGACCATTCAAGAAATGGTCAACAACGAATCAACTGCAACAGATTTCCATCGTCCTGGCCATGTGTTTCCACTCATCGCAAAAGCAGGCGGAGTTCTGCGACGTGCTGGGCACACAGAAGCAGCAGTGGATTTAGCCATGCTTAGCGGAGCAGCACCAGCTGGTGTTATTTGTGAAATTATAAATGAAGACGGAACAATGGCACGTGTTCCAGAATTACAAAAAATTGCAGAACAATTTGATATGAAAATGATTACTATTGAAGATTTAATCGAATTTCGCCGCCATCACGAAACATTAGTTAAACGTGAAGTTGAAATTCAACTTCCGACATCATTTGGAACCTTCCGTGCAGTGGGCTATTCGAATGCCCTTGACGATAAAGAGCATATTGCACTCGTGAAAGGCGAAATTCAATCAGATGAACCTGTACTAGTGCGTGTTCATTCAGAATGCCTAACAGGAGATGTATTCCATTCCTTGCGTTGTGATTGTGGTCCACAGCTTCATGCTGCATTAGCTCAAATTGAAAAAGAAGGACGCGGCATACTTTTGTATATGAGACAAGAAGGACGCGGTATAGGCCTTTTAAATAAGTTACGCGCTTATAAGCTTCAAGAAGAAGGTTACGATACAGTAGAAGCAAATAATAAGCTTGGATTCCCTGCCGATTTACGAGATTATGGTATTGGAGCTCAAATATTAAAAGATTTAGGCGTTACGAAAATTAAACTGCTAACAAATAATCCAAGAAAAATCACAGGCTTAAAAGGGCATGATTTAGAAGTAGTCGAACGTGTACCAATTGAAATGCCAGCAACAGAGGAAAATGCTGCTTATTTACAAACAAAGGTTGATAAATTAGGTCATTTATTACACTTATAAGAGGAGAGATAATTATGTTATTTGAAGGACATTTAGTTGGTACTGGGTTAAAGGTTGCGATAGTTGTAGCTCGTTTTAATGAATTTATAACAAGTAAACTATTAAGCGGTGCACAGGATGCATTAAAACGTCATGGTGTAGAAGATGCTGATGTGGATGTTGCATGGGTACCAGGAGCTTTTGAAATTCCGCTTATTGCCAAAAAGCTTGCAGAGAGCGAAAAATATGATGCTGTTATAGCACTGGGTACAGTTATTCGCGGTGCAACGACTCATTATGACTATGTATGTAACGAAGTAGCAAAAGGGATTGCTTCTTCTTCCATGCAAACTGGAGTACCTGTCATTTTCGGCGTTGTTACAACCGAAACCATTGAGCAGGCCATTGAACGTGCAGGAACAAAAGCAGGTAACAAAGGTTGGGATTCTGCTATTTCTGCTATTGAAATGGCAAATTTGAACCGTCAAATTCAACTCTTATCCTAATAAAGTAAAAAAAAGAGATACAAAAGAAACTTTTGTATCTCTTTTTTTTATTACAATGCACACTCTTCGATTTCGAAACCCAAATCCGAAATTAAATTCCAGTCTGCAGTTGGTTCTTGCCCTTCTGTAGTTAAATAATCTCCAACGAAAATAGAGTTGGCGGCAAACAATCCAAGTGGTTGAAGTGCACGTAAGTTTACTTCGCGCCCCCCTGAAATACGTATTTCTTTCGAAGGATTCACAAAACGCATCATAGCTAATATTTTCAAACATTGTACAGGTCGAAGCTCCTTCGTTCCTTCTAAAGGAGTACCTGGAACAGCTACAAGAAAATTACAAGGAATAGAATCCGCATCTAATCTTTTTAATTCAAATGCAATTTCAACGCGTTGCTGCTCATTTTCACCCATTCCAAATATAGCGCCTGAACAAGGAGAAATGCCTGCATCCTTAACTTTCTCTACTGTATCTACTCGGTCATCATATGTATGAGTAGAACAAATACTCTCATAATTATTTACATGTGTATTTAAATTATGATTATAACGATGAACCCCAGCCTCACTAAGTCGTTTTGCTTGATCCTCATTTAAAAATCCCATACAACAGCATATTTTTAAATCTGTCGTATCACGAATCTCTTTGACTGCACCGATGACATGTTCTACTTCTTTATCAGAAGGACGTCGACCCGATGCAACAATACAATATGTACCTGCTTTACGACGAAGGGCTTCTTGTGCACCTTCTACAATTTTTTCTTTGGAAAGCCAAGCATACTTATCAATAGGTGCTTCCGATATCGTTGATTGTGAACAATAATTACAGTCTTCCGGGCAAAGACCTGATTTTGTATTAATAATCATATTTAACTTCACTTTTTTCCCAAAGTAGTGTCTGCGAATGATATAAGCAGCATTCATGATTTCAAGTAGTTCATCATCATCAGCTTGTAAAATAGCTAGTGCCTCTTCATTCGTCGCTTCTCTCCCCTTCACAACTTCGTTTGCAATATTCTTCCAATCTTTTTTCGCTTGAACGTGTCCCATTTTATTTCTCCCCTTTTTCTAGCTTTTCCATTCTCATACTATGTACAAGAAACAGTACCTAAATTTTTCTTTATGTTAACCTTAATAAAAATAATGTTAACATTTAAAAATAAATGCTGTCAATATAAACAATTTTTTCAAACAAAAAAAGCACAGCGGCCTGCCTGTACTTTTTAGAAAGATATCTTGATAATCGTTTTATTCCCTACTGTTTCTCTTGTCAGAGTAACACTCATATACTACATTTACATATTCAATATTGGAAAACGATTCACAAGTAAAATGAGTAGAATTGTCACTACTAAACTAGGAAGCATATTTGCAATCCGAATCGAAGTTATTTTAAGCATATTTAATCCAATGGCTACAATTAGAATACCTCCTACAGCTGTCACTTCCAGAATCATTTGATTCATAAGAACCTCCGGTACAAGCGCATGAATTTGCGTTGCAAGTAAAGTAAGGATTCCTTCGTATATAATAACTGGAACAGCAGAAAATAATACGCCTAAACCAAGTGCAGAGGTAAAGATGATAGAGGAAATCCCATCCAGCATGGATTTTGTAAATAAAACAGTGTGATCTAAGCGTAATCCGCTATCTAACGCCCCTACTATTGCCATCGCTCCTACAACGTATACAAGTGTTGCCGTAACAAACCCTTTGGAAATGCTACCTCTATTCTTATTGCCAACCTTTTTTTCTAGCCAATCTCCTAACGCATTCATCTTGCCTTCCAAATCCCACATTTCTCCAAATACTGAACCAATAGCAATGCTACTAATTACAATCAAATACTGCTTGCTTTTTAACCCCATCCCGATTCCTAATATAATGATGGCCAGACCAATTCCTTGCATGACCGTTGCTCTCATTTTTTCAGAAATATTGCGAAATACTAAACCGAGTAAGCCTCCAATAATAATAGCTACTCCATTAACGATTGTTCCTAACAACGCCATCTGTCTACAATCCCTTCCCTATGTATAATCATCTTCCCTATTATAATAGATTATACATCGGTATATAAAGTGCTTCTTATCCCTTTCCTACTTATGTCTCAACCATTTGATAGAATGGACCAAGCGCAGAAAAAAAGCAGCCGTAAGATTACGACTACTTTTCTACCGGATAAGCATAAATTATATAACGATCTGGAGCGGAGCCTATATACCGAAATGGGTAACATGTTGAAAGATTTAATACTTCATTCGGCTTTGTTGGAGCTATAACCGTAGTATCATCGGCTTTAACAATGCGGGAATGATCCATTTTATAATGAAACGTTCCATACGGAAGCTCAACTATAAATTCGTCCCCCTTTTGCAATTCCCCAAAACGTCGAAATACTGTATCCCGGTGGCCTGAAAGTAGAATTTGATCATGATCACTTGGAAAAGCGGTTCCCGAATAATGACCGACTCCCTTTTTTAAATCATCAGGATTAGTACCTTCAACAATTGGCAATTCTGCATTAATTTTAGGAATACGAAGCACGCCGATGGTTTCATTCTGACCTGGTTTAAATTGTTCACGTGTTTCATTGTTTTCCTTTGCCTTTTGAATGGTTTCGGTAGCTTGTTCCATAGAATGGGCTTGCTGTTTATTCGCATCTATTAACTCCCATCCACTATACCCAATGAAACCCAATCCTACTACGAGCAGGATTATTGCAAGAACCCTTCTCATCATTTCCCCCTAACTCTGCAGCAGATCCCTAGTTTGTTTTACGTTTCTTGAAAAAAGCTACAGCTCCCGCTACAACTGCCATCATTCCATATGCCATTATTTCAAAGATATTAGTAGCTGTATTCGGTAGTTGATTTGTTTGTTGCATATTCGGATTGCTTACCGTGATTGCATCATTTCCACTCTTGCTTGGACTGGAATCCGATGAATTAGATGTATTTGCATTATTAGAATTGCCTGAATCTGATCCGCTGTTAGTCGTCGGTGTGGTAGGAGTTGTATTTTCTTGTTTTGAAAGTGATAACTCATACTTTACAAATCCATTTGCACCTTCGCCAATGTAAGAAATACCACTATTTTCTGGAATAAAAGATTTAGCATTTGGTGAGGATTCAAACGTTACGTGTAACGTTTTCCCAATTACTTGCTTAAAGGACCAGTTCCCATCTGCAGTTGGATTCACCGTTCCTTTCTTCTGAATATAGTTCACAATTACTTGGCGATTCTCATCAGGTGCCGCTAGTATAACTTTACCATTTTTCACCCCAGGAAATCCAGTTGGATTACCTGCATTTGCACCGCGATAATTATTCGTTGCAACAATAAATTGTTGATTGTCATCAATTGCTTTCCCATTATACATAACATTAACAATACGGTTTGCAGTAGGATTCACTTCCTGACCTTTTGTATCATATTTAGCAGGTTGCGTCACATCAATTTGATATTGCACTCCGTCTAGCACGTCAAAGTTATAGGTTGGAAAATTATTGTTAATCAAGCTTTGCTCTTCTGATGAATTTGGATCAATTTGCTGAAATTGTCCTGCAGACATTTCAAGCCACTCTTTTACGTCTGCACCCGTGAGTAAAACCGCATATACCGTATTTGGATATACATACAAATCCGCCATATTTTTAATAGCAAGCTTACCAGCAAGAATATCTGTATAATAGCTTGCTCCCATTCGGCCGCCTGCTTTAAATGGTGCACCCGCAGATAATACTGGAATGTTTTTATATTGACTATTTCCTGAAGATTGAATCCAATTTTCAATATAATCCTTCTGTGCATTTGTCACAAGCTGTATGGATGGATCATCTTGAACGAGGGCAAAATAACTATTAATTGGAGCAGTAGTTGTTCCTACTTGTTGATTTACATAGTCAATGGTCCCAGTGTGATCACCTTGCACTGCACTGAGCACGTCTGGATCAGCATCCACTGCAGGAACTTTCTTATTACTTGCATCAAGGCTATAAACTTTTCGTAATTCAGCTTTCGAAGCAGCTTTATTCACAACCCATTTCCCATTTTGCTGACTTAATTCTAAATCTATGACTCCTAAGGCACTACCGAAACTGCTAGGCATTGTAACTGGTACACCATTAATCGTTTTTGCAACTTCTAAATGAGAATGACCTGTTAATACCGCATCAATATCAGGTACATTTTTCGCTAAATAAGCAGAAACATTTTCGTCACCAACCGTATAGCTGTCTTCATTGCCCATTCCTGAGTGAGACAGAGCAACTATTATGTCTGCCCCTTCTGCTTTCATTTTTGGAATAAACTTCTTAGCAGACTCAATGATATCCTTTGTAATGACCTTGCCCTCTAAGTTTCCCTTATCCCATTGTGTAATTTGCGGGGGAACAAATCCAATTACGCCTACTTTAACCGTTTGCTTCGCTCCGTTTTGATCCACAAATTCCTTTGTCAAAATCTTATAAGGCGTAAAATAATTCGTATCGTTATCTGGGTTACCATCGTGATCATCCTTATATACATTGGCATTCACAACTGGAAAATTAGGAGTTTTTAAGGCCTTATCTAAGAAACTAAGTCCATAGTTAAATTCGTGATTACCAACAGTAGCTGCATCATAACCAAGTAAGTTTAAAACACGGTAAAATGGGTGGCCTTCAGAATCTAGCTTATTGAACTTATTTATATAATCACCAAGTGGATTCCCTTGGATGGAATCCCCATTGTCAAATAAAAGCGTGTTTGTACTTTCCTTCTTAGCTGCTTTAATGAGTGTTGCCGTTCTAGCTAATCCTATTGTAAAATCGGGCTTTGTTTGGTAATAATCATAATCGACAATATTTGTATGTATATCCGACGTTTCTAAAATTCTAAGTTTAATCACATCGTTCCCTTGAGCAAAAGAAATAGAAGGCAATACTTGTGGAATAATAAGACCCATTGCTAGCGTTGCAGTTGCTACGATATAAACATTAGACTTTTTCATATTTTCTCTCCCTACTCCATAATCATATCTGTAATCTTTCATAGGATACGAGAAGTTAGTCTTGCTGTATTACATTAGTTTACCCAACAAAGAATCGATATGTCTGATTTATATATTATCGAACGCTGTCACTTTAGGTCAATTGAAATTTTACAAATATATGAAAATTTACTGTAAATTAGATGTAAAAGGAATGTTTGTTATTTTAACAAAGTGAAACTTCAAACAATGGAGGATTTTCTTCCTTCCTAACTGATAGTTAGCAAGGACTGAGCAGGATTTTACAGGCAGCTTTATTTCTACTTAGAGCCTTTTTTGACTTTCTAAAGCTTTACAGAGGGAGATTCCTATCCACAAATAGCCTGATAAATAAGCGTCATAAATCCAATAATAGCAATACATACACGTATGCACAAAAAATTTGTATTGTATTATTTACCGGGAAATGATTAGAACTAAAAGAGGGATTACAAGGTTTTTATAGTTTTTATTTTTTTATCTTTTATTTCCTTCCCAACTTTTGCTACAATAAAACTGGAAAGGAGGCTATTCTATGAATGATCAACAAGGGCAACATATTGTAAATAACCTGCTTTCTCTAGTGCCTCTTTTTTACCGAAAATTTATGTTTCATGATCATAAGCATATGCCACAATCTCATACTCAGGTGTTGCTTCTACTTCATGAACACGATGTACTAACCGTTTCAGAAATCGGAAAACGTCTATGTATTTCCCGTCCAAACATGACACCCCTTTTAAATAAACTCATTGATGATAAGTTAATTAATCGTCAAAGCAGTGAGAATGATCGAAGAGTTCTTATTGTTTCGTTAACTGAAAAGGGAATGGCATTCGTAAATGATTACAAACAATACATTTTAGACAAAATGCGAGAATCAATGCAGAATCTAGAGGAAGATGAGCTAACAAAATTAGACGAGTCCCTTCAAACACTCCGGCTACTCATTTCTAAACTCAGCGTCTTATAATCAGAACTCTTACTTATCGATTTTTTTAAGTTTCTGAACCTGGACGGCTCTGTTCATACAAAATAAATATCGCCACTCTTAATCTAATTTGCAATGTGAGCCAAACGTAAGGATGACAAATAGTAGAAATTTTTCGAATTGTATTCAAGAGGACGAAACGCAGGATGGATAACCAAATTTACTATGCACACTATGAAGAGAACATAAAAAAACGGAGCTAAGCTCCGTTTTTTTATGTTCTCATTACAGCTATATTGGTTTCTTTTTTTCGTCGTTGCAACCGTCTCACACGTTCTTTTTCATGTAAATGCAACACAACAAAATAAGAAATAAAACCAAGAACCGTTCCAATAATCGTCATACCAATAAACGTATACAAGCCACTATTAAGTAAGTCTCTTACAATCCCTAAAAAGTTTCCTGAAAATATTTCAAAAAAGGAATGATGTACGTGATGTTGCATCGGTACATGAGTTACTTTAAAAGGGTATACCATTTTTCCAAGGGCATGAGCAAATGGTAATAGTACAACAGGTAAAAATGAGAGTTTACCAATAACATTTCCAATAATGGATGCTGGAAGTGATCCTCCAGAAAGTCGAACTATTGGATAAAATAATAAATAAATTAGCGATGCTGTCGAAATGACTAGCATTTCGAGACCAAATCCTAGCGCAAATCCTAGTGCTACTTTCTTTGAACCGCCAGGCGAACGAAACAGTTTATAAAAATTCAGCTTAAACAGTCGCTGAATGCGTTGTAATACAGTGTATTTTCGTTTTTTCATTGCCACGTGTGCATCTCTCCCAAGTAGTCCTTTTATTATAAATAAAGGTACCTTCCTTATATTATAATGTATAACTACAGAATAGAGAATACAATTATTAATTAAATAAGCGGAAATCGTAGGAAATAGAATAAAGAATTTCTATCACATCATCTTTTATTTATTAAGAAGACTTACGAGAAGGGCCTTCTGTGCATGAAGACGATTTCCAGCCTGTTGAAAAATAGCAGAATGTGCGCCATCAATAATATCCGCAGTTACTTCTTCCCCACGATGCGCTGGTAAACAGTGTAAAAATGTATAATCGTCAGCTGCATGCTGCATTAGCTGTTCATTAATCTGATAATCATGGAAAACTTGCAAACGTTGTTTTGCTTCCTCTTCTTGTCCCATGCTTGTCCATACATCACTATACACAAAGTCTGCATCTTTTACAGCTTCAATTGGATCTTCACAAACCTCAATAATTGCACCTGTTTGCGCTGCTATTTGCTTTGCTTCCTCAACAAATGTAGCATTTGGTTTATAGCCTTCCGGACAAGCTGCTACAATATGCATGCCAACTTTTGCCCCTGCAAATAATAAAGAATGGCACACATTATTACCATCACCTATGTACGTAAGCTTTACACCTTGGAATGTTCCCTTAACTTCATATACAGTCAAGAGGTCCGCCAATGCTTGACAAGGATGATGATCATCTGTTAATCCATTAATGACAGGAATTGTAGCATGCTTTGCTAATTCTTCCACTTTTTCATGGGAAAATGTACGAATCATAATAGCATCAACATACTGAGATAATACTTTTGCCGTATCTTCAACTGACTCTCCGCGTCCAAGTTGAAGTTCTTTTCCACTAAGGAACATACCGTGTCCACCAAGCTGAAGCATACCTGCTTCAAAAGAAACACGTGTACGTGTTGAATGTTTATCGAAAATCATTCCTAATATTTTTCCATTTAGAAGAGGTGGATGATTCCCTTCCTTATGTTGTTTCTTTAAATCCACTGCGAGCAAAAGCACGTCCATTATTTCTTGTGAACTCATTTCCTTTAAAGATAATACATCCTTTGCTTGCACCTTTGCTGATTTTAAAACACTCATCATCTTTCAATCCTCTCTTTATGAAATGGAAATATAGCTTTTTTCTAATACATCACGTAATAGCTTAACCGCTTTTTCAATTTCTTCCTTCGATACGATTAGCGGTGGGAGAATTCTAATTACATGTGACCCAGCTGTAAGGACAAGCAACCCCTTTTCCTGCAGAGCCTTAACAAATGGAGCCGCTTCTTGATTACATTCAATTCCAAGCAATAATCCAGTCCCGCGCACTTCTTTTACAGCAGGTAATGATTCTATTTCATCACGAAGCAGTTGTAAAAAATAATTTCCCTTTTCCGTTACATCTTCTAAAAATGTCTGATTGAAAATCGTATGTAGCACAGTTTTGGCTGCTGCCATTGCAAGTAAGTTTCCACCAAACGTTGAGCCGTGAACACCTGGTCCAAACGCTTCCCCGAGCTTTTCTTTCCCGATAATTGCGCCAGTTGGAATCCCATTTCCTAGCGCCTTGGCAACTGTAATAATATCAGGAGATACCCCAGCATGCTGATAAGCAAACGCCTTACCTGTTCTCCCTATACCTGTCTGTACTTCATCAACGATCATCAACGCACCATGCTTGGCACATAACTTCTCAATTTCTTGTAAAAATTCTGTTTCAGCAGGAAGAACTCCGCCTTCGCCTTGAATTGCTTCTACCATAATAGCTGCAGTTTCTCCGTCCATTGCATCTTGCAGTGCAGCAATATCATTATAGGGTACATATACAAACGTAGGTAGGAGCGGTCCAAACCCGTCGTGTATTTTACTTTGGGCAGTTGCACTCATTGTTGCAAATGTACGTCCATGGAAAGAATGGTAAAACGTAATAATTTTACTACGTTGTGTATACTTCCGGGCTAATTTAATAGCTGCTTCATTGGCCTCTGCCCCGCTATTACAAAAGAACACATACTGCCCATCGCTATTTTCTGTCAAATACTGGGCTACTTCCTCTTGCAATGAGTTTTGAAATAGATTGCTGACATGCCAAACCTTGTGAAGTTGCTTTTCTACAGCTTCCACTACCGGTGGATAACAATGTCCTAAATTACAAACAGCGATACCGGCAACAAAGTCTAAATACTCTTTACCATTTGTATCTGTAACTATTGTTCCTTTCCCTTCTTCTATTTCAATATCCCACCGTTTATATGTTGAAAATAAAGCCGTCATTGTAAGATAACCCCTTTCGTAACAGTTGTTCCTTCTATTTTTCCATTTTCCTTCATAAAGCCCCGCAATCCATCTACGATCATGACACTTTCTAATTCGCCTTGAAGTGATGATAACGCCGCTTCTACTTTAGGAATCATTCCACCTGTTATGACTCCATCTTGAATGAGCTGCTTTAACTGTCCTTCATCTGCTTCTTTAACTAGTTCCCCTTCATTGAGTACACCAGGAACATCCGTTACTAACAATAAATGTTTTGCACCTACATAGTGGGCAACAGCGGCGGCTGCCGTATCACCGTTTATATTATAAAGCTGTGCTGACTCATCAATACCAATTGGTGAGATTACAGGCACAAAATTTTGACGTAACAAATTGAAAAGAAGTGACGTATTCACACCAACTACTTCCCCAACAAAACCTAACTCTTCATCTAATGGTTTTGCTTGAAGCAACGATCCATCACAGCCTGCTAACCCAACTGCAGGGATATGAACCTGCTCCAAATGAGTCACTAGCTCTTTATTCACACTTCCGCAAAGAATCATTTGTACGACATGTAGGACATCTTTCGTTGTAATCCGAAGTCCATTTTTTTTACGTACAGGTATATTTAGACGCTTCAGCATTTGGTCGATTTCAGGTCCTCCGCCATGCACAATGATAACATGATACTTTTCTTGTAATTCTCGTATACTAGTAAAAAAAGATTCCGTCAAATATTGTAAAATGCTACCGCCGCATTTTATAACTACTATTTCTTTCATGATTTCCTCCTCACGTACGATAGCATGCGTTAATTTTGACGTAATCGTAACTTAAATCACAACCCCATGCTGTACCTGATGCTTCTCCCACATGAAGATGGAGTGAAATGGTAATAGAGTCTTTCTTTAAGTATTCCTGCATGCTCTCTTCATCAAATTTTTGAGGCTCGCTTTGCTTTAACACATATTCATCGCCTAGCAGTATATCAACGTTACTTGGGTCGACCGTAGCTTCACTATGACCCAGTGCACTTATAATTCTTCCCCAATTCGGATCTTCACCAAATATCGCCGTTTTAACAAGACTAGAGCCTACAATTTTTTTAGCAGCCATACGTGCTTCATCCTCAGACAAAGCCCCGTTAACCTTTACTTCCACTAACTTTGTTGCTCCCTCACCGTCTTTAGCAATTAACTTTGCTAAATCTTCGCATGTTTGTTTTAATGCTAAATAAAACTGATCCCAGTCAGGATGATTTGGTGTTAAGGATTCATTTCCAGCTAGACCACTTGCCATGACGATTACCATATCATTCGTTGACGTTTCTCCGTCTACTGTAATTTGATTAAACGTTTTTTCTGTAATCTTGCCTAACGCGTATTGAAGCATATCGCTCTCTATATTAGCATCGGTTGTAATAAAACCAAGCATTGTTGCCATATTCGGATGAATCATACCTGAACCCTTCGCTACGCCGCCCACTGTAACGCTTACTTTATCAACAGTAGTTTGATAACATGCAGTTTTGGTAATTAAATCTGTTGTTAATATGGCTTCACAGAAGTTTGTCGCTTCTTCTTCACTTTTTTGCGGGGATAACATCGTTATTCCTTCACGTATTTTTTCCATTGGAAGTAACAAGCCAATAATCCCTGTTGATGCTACTGCAACAAGATGTTCATCAAGTTGTAATTGTTTTGCTGTAAGAGCACGTGTCTCAAATGCATCTTTCTCTCCTTGCTTACCAGTACATGCATTTGCATTGGCACTATTAACAAATATAGCTTGCAATTTATGATTTGTTTGAATGCTATCCTTTGTTACTACAATAGGCGCAGCTTGAAATGCATTTTGTGTGTATACAGCAGCACAGTTTGCCGGTACGTCACACACAATCGCTCCAATATCCTTTCTTACCTTTCGAAGCCCTGCATGAACTCCCGTGGCTGCAAACCCCTTAGGTGTAACAACCGAACCATTTATAACCTTAACCGTATCCGTCATTTGAATCATTGTCCTTCCTCCCCTTATATGCAATGTAATGGGATGAGCTTTTATCTCTTGTATTCCCAATAATATAGATAATAGCCGTATATATTAAACTTACCTACGAAATATAAAATGGAGCAAATTCTATTTCACCTTAGCATACCTACTCCTCAACTTTTCTCACTTAAATTATTCTCTTATTTTAATATTGTATATTTATTAAGTCAATTAAATATTTATAAATTTTTAATTTTTTATGTAATTTCAGATAATACTCAAGAAGGTAGAAGAAAATACGACTTTTCTGAATACAGCCCTAAGACAAATCGTATATGCTATAATAAACCGATGATAGAAACAGGATTATACAATCCTACATAAAACATAGCGTTTTTATGCAGTGATAGTGATTGATCCTAAGTTAAAGGAGGATCAAGGAGGATGGACGAAAGATTCATACAAAAAATGATAAGAAACTGTTTTTTACAGTATTATGATTGTGTAGAATCCATTCCACTTTCAAAAATAGATATGCAAAATATGATTTTGAAGATAGAAGATGAATATCGTACGAAGGATGGAACATTACATGAACTTGTTGAAGATGCAGTATATGAATATGTAACAAAATAAAGAAAAATTTCCATCAATAGAGGGATTCTTCCTACTGATGGACTGTTTCCAAACAATACATGGGGGTTGCTTAGCATATTAATTTAACATTAATAAAAATCGATATTTCACTTTTTACGAAGTGTATTGCCAGCAACTGCTTCAAAAGTACGTGGAAAGAGCGCAAACGCTAAAGTACCTAGTCCCATCCAACGTGGCAATTGTAACTCACGCTTATACTTCCAAATCGTTTTCAAACTCTCTGCAGCTACATACTCTGGGTTTAATAGAATTCGCTTTACACTCTCTACATACTGTCCTGATTGGTCTGCAATTTGAAAAAAATTGGTTTGAATGGGTCCTGGATTAACAACTGTCACCCTTATATTCGTCGTAGCCAGTTCCATGCGTAGACTATTGGAAAATCCAATAACCGCATGCTTCGTTGCAGCATATGCACTTGATTTCGGAGTAGCAATTTTTCCCGCTATAGATGCTATATTTATAATATGACCCCTGTTTCTTTGCTTCATAACGGGAAGAACAGCCTTTATACATGCAACAACGCCGAATACATTCACATCAAACATCGCTTTCACTTCTTCTAGTGATGCCTCTTCAAACGATAAAAACTTGCCGAACCCAGCACTATTAATGAGCACATCTATCGTTCCTACTTCTTTCTCAATTCGATTAAATACATTCTGCACTTGCTCATCCTTTGTTACATCTAGTTGGTAGGCATAACAAGACGTTTGATATTCTCGTTTTAATCTATCTTGTAATATATGTAGACGTTCTTCTGTTCTTGCTAACAAAACAGGGGTACCGCCTAGTTTAGCAGCCTGCACTGCGATTTGCTCTCCAACTCCACTTGAAGCACCCGTTATCGCAATAACTTTGCCTTGCAATTTCACTTACGTCACCTACTTTGCATAATAAATCCATGAATCTGATGATGGATCCATCATCACTTGTTGATTATATTCTAAGTAATCGAGCTGTCCCACTGTTTCTGAAATCGTAAATGCTAGCTGTTTCTGGTGTGCAGTAGGAAATAATTTCACACAAACTTCAAAGGCAGTCATTGGTCGTTCTTTCAGCATGTTCAATACCTTATGAGCACGTTCTGTTTGTTTATGTAATCGCTTTTGTACAAGACCCTGTACATTTGTAATGTCCTCACCATGGCCGGTTATCATACGTGATATTGGCATCTCTGCAAGTCTACTAAGTGTATCATTGTATTGAAGAAGCGGCTTTGTGCGCTGCGTTTCACCGTGATAGGGCGGCTCCAGTAAGGGATTCGATGAGATTCGTGCCAACAATACATCTCCTCCAATCAATAATCCATCACGCTCACGGAACAAAGCGATATGTGTAGAAGCATGTCCAGGAGTTTCGAGAACTGTAAACTCTGGTAGTATATCCACAATATCTCCTTCTCGTATTGAAGTAGTTAACGATCGCTTACAGGAGTATTCAAGTGTTCTTTTTAATGAAATATCGCTAAGTGCTCTTGGTATACCAAACTTTGGCATACTCTGTCTGAAAAAAGTATCGTACGAATAGATAAAATCTTCATCCTGTGATATCCATGGTTCGTTCCAAGGATGGCCAATTATTTCAACGTCGTCTCGAAACTCATTTAATAAGCCACAATGGTCTGCATGATGATGGGTAAGAATTACACTTTCAATATCCTCCATACGATATCCAATTTCCCCAAGTTTCTTCATAAGCATCATTTTACACTCTTCTGTTTTCGTACCCGTATCGATTAACGTAAGCCGCTCACCCTTTACGACATACACATTTACAGTGCCAATCGCAAAAGGAACAGGTAATTCAATTCGTATGATTTCATACATATTTTTTCCTCCCATCCCTACTTACAAAAAAATGAATGTACATTCAGTTTACACGTTTCAAAAATGTTTGTCATTATTTTCAGATAAATAGGGGAAAATGCACAAAAACGAATTATAATAATAATATTGCTTACATAAGAATGTAGGTATTCCATTCTATATAAGTAAGTAGTCGAGCTTCGTTTTATAAAATTGGAAGCAATTTAATGTTACATTTAGGAGGACTATCATGAAGATTCATAAACTTGCATTTGTAGGATCGGGTTCAATTGCGGAAGCGATAATAGCAGGCCTCGTACGAACTCATTACGTAGAGCCTAATCAAATTATCATTAGCAATCGATCAAATAAGGACCGTCTTACGTATTTTTCAGAAAAATACGGTGTAAACGGCACTCAAGATAAAATGGAATTATTAAAGGACGCAAACGTAGTATGCTTTGCAATGAAGCCAAAGGATGTTGTGGAAGCGATATCTTCTGTAAAACCATACATTCGTGAGGATCAGCTTATTATCTCTCTAGTCGCTGGTGTAGATAGCTCATCTATCACACATCTACTAGGAAAAGAAAATGCAATCATTCGTGCCATGCCAAATACATCTGCAGCCATGCTAAAATCAGCTACCGGCATATCTCGTTCCAAGCACGCTACAGAGGAACATATTTCGCTTGCACGTGATTTATTTGAAAATATTGGAACTGTTTCCGTTGTAGATGAAGAACAGATGCACGCTGTTACTGGGCTTTCCGGTAGTGGTCCAGCATATATTTATTATGTTGTAGAAGCGATGGAAAAGGCTGCGGTGCAAATCGGCCTATCCGAAGAGGTTGCTGGGCCTATGATTCTTCAAACCATACTAGGAGCAGCAGAAATGCTAAAGGCTTCTGCAAAGCATCCTTCTATTTTACGTAAGGAAATTACTTCCCCGAGCGGTACGACGGAAGCTGGTATTCGCACGCTCGAATCGTTTGACTTTCAAGAAGCTATTATTCAATGTATTACAAAAGCAACCGAACGCTCACACGAACTAGGAGAAGTGTTAAACGAAACGATAGAGAAACTGTAATAAAGTACAAAAAACGCTCGCAAATTCTATTCACATTGCGGGCGTTTTTACTAATTACTTCATAAAAATTTTTTATCCTCTTACTTTCTTACCTACTCCATAATGCATGAGATCTTCAGCAATCTGCGTATTTGGAAATATTTCCTTTGCTTCTTCTACTAATTTATCAATAACTTCTCCTTGGTAACGAGAACTAATATGTGTGAGAATGAGTTGCTTTACATCCGCAAGCTTTGCAATTGTTGCCGCTTGCAGAGTTGTAGAATGGTAATAAGAAAACGCTAACTCTTCTGCATCTGCAGCTAGCGTTGCCTCATGAACGAGCACATCAGCATATTTAGCTAGCTCTATGCTTGCTTCGCAATATCGCGTATCTCCGAGTATCGTTACAATTCTTCCCTTTTGCGGCGGGCCGATAAAATCCGTTCCTTTGAGTATAGTGCCATCTTCTAACGTTACAAGCTGTCCCTCTTTTAATTTCTTATAGATTGGTCCTGGTTTTATCCCCATGTCTACTAGTTGGTCTACCAAAAGAGTACCTGCAATATCTTTCTCTACAATTCTGTAACCATAACACTCAATACCATGAGACAGATGAGCGGCAGTAACCCTGAACTGCTCATCCTCAAAAACAACTCCGTCTTCGTCTAATTCTACAATGTCAAGTTGATATTTAATATGCGTCCCACTAACTGATAAGGCAATATCAATGTACTCTTTTATCCCCTTAGGTCCATATACTATTAACGGTTCTTCCCCGCCTTGAAAGGAACGACTTCCTAAAAGGCCTGGTAAGCCAAATATATGATCGCCATGCAAATGGGTGATAAAAATCTTTTCAATGCGGCGCGGCCGTACTGATGTATACAACACTTGATGTTGCGTTGCTTCTCCGCAATCAAATAGCCAGGTAGCCCCTCTCTCTTCAAGAAGCTGCAATGCTATCGCCGATACATTTCTTCCTTTAGAAGGAACTCCAGCTCCCGTTCCTAAAAATACAAATTCCATGTTTCCTAACCTCTTTCTCTTCATCTAACGTATATCTTACGGAAAGTTATAGAAAATGGCAAATAAATCCGCGAAAAAATAATCTATGTAAATTTTTTTCGCAATCGATCCTGTAATGACATATTTTTTTCTTTTCCTCTTTGTACAATCGATGCTCCGTATTTGTTACGAAGCTCTTCTAACACTTGTTGAAGTGGTTCTTGTTGTATATCCTCTTCATACGAAAATATATCTAACTGTTTACCATTTTCTTTAAGTTCCGTTACATCATTTGCTGTAATACCAAGCAAACGAACCGATTCACCATTCCAATGTTTTCTCCATAGCATACATGCCACCTCATATATATCCTGCATGTTATCTGTTGAGCCTGGTAGTTGCATACTTCTTGTAATTACGTTTCGATTGCTGCACATCATTGTAAGTTGTATCGAACAAGTAATCATGTTCTTTTTCTGTAATCGGTTGCTTACCATACCCGCTAATGTTTCAAGCCATTGAAACACAACGCGCTCTTCATCTGTATCAGTAGGTAACGTACGTGAGTTCCCAATTGATTTAAATTGATCGATTTGATTTGGATCAACGGGACGATTATCGATTCCATTTGCTCGTTGTTTCAATAAGATTCCATTTACACCTAATTGTTTACGTAATAATCCTTCGTCACCCTTAGCAAGATCTTCGATCGTAGTAATACCCATTTTCTTTAATTTTAATGCTGTTTTTTCTCCTACGCCATGCATATTCATTACATTCATCGGCCATAGAACACTTGGGACATCTCGTTTTCTTAATATGGTAATACCAAGGGGTTTTTTCATATTAGAAGCCATTTTGGCAAGAAATTTATTAGGAGCCATTCCGATACTGCAAGGTAGAAAAAGCTGTTTAAGCACTTCTTTCTGAATATCGTTCGCAACAGCAAGAGGATCTTCTATATTTATGTGATTGGTAATATCTAAATATCCTTCATCAATAGAAACAGGTTGGTAAACATCTGTATATTGAGATAAAAGCTGAAAGAGTGAAAAGGAAGCACGTTTATATAAAGGAAAATTGGGTTGTTTTACAATGAGATGAGGACAAAGACGCTTAGCTTCCCAAACCGGCATACGTGTGTGAATACCAAGCGCTCGTGCTTCGTAACTACAGGTTACAATAATACCTTTTCTCTGTTTTTCATCCCCGGCAATTGCAAGTGGCTTTCCTTGTAGGCTTCTATCCTTCGCTATTTCGACGGAAGCATAAAAACTATTCATATCAACATGTAAGATGATTCGATGTTTACTCTTTCTCTCCATACCATCTACCTCATTTCTAAGAACATACATTCTTATTATACAAAGGAATGGAGACACTATCAACGCATTACAAAAAGGACGCCCCTTACCGGGTCGCCCTTTTAAACATCTAGTATTATTTTGCAACTTCTTCAATAATTGACACAACAAGCTCTGCAGTTTTTACTAATTCTTCAACAGGAATTTTTTCTTTTGTTGTATGAATATCTTCATAGCCTACTGCAAGGTTAACCGTTGGAATTTGGAATCCAGCAATTACATTCGCATCACTGCCGCCACCACTTTGGTGTAGGGAAGGTGTACGACCAATACGAGACACAGCACGCTTTGCAACCTCTACTACATGGTCACCATCGGCAAATTTAAAACCAGGATACATCACTTTCACTTCAACTTCAGCATGTCCACCCATTTCTTTAGCTGTCGTTTCGAACGCTTCTTTCATTTTACGGACTTGTTCTTGCATTTTTTCCTCTACAAGAGATCTTGCTTCTGATAAAATAGAAACATAATCGCATACGATGTTTGTTTGTGTACCACCTTCAAATCTTCCAATGTTAGCAGTCGTTTCACTATCAATACGTCCAAGTGGCATTTTTGAAATCGCTTTGGCTGCAATCGTAATCGCAGATACTCCTTTTTCAGGGGCTACACCAGCATGCGCTGTTTTACCATGTATAACGGCATTTACTTTTGCTTGAGTCGGAGCTGCTACAACAATTTCTCCAACCTTTCCATCACTATCAAGGGCATAACCATATTTTGCAGTAATAAGATTACGATCTAGAGCTTTGGCTCCAACGAGGCCTGACTCTTCCCCAACAGTTATAACAAATTCTACTTTACCGTGAGGAATATTATTTTCTTGGATTACACGAAGTGCTTCAAACATTGAAGAAAGACCTGCTTTATCGTCAGAACCAAGAATAGTCGTACCATCTGAAACAATGTAGCCATCTTTTATAGAAGGCTTTACTCCATTCGCAGGAACTACCGTATCCATATGTGATGTAAAGTAAATTGTATCAGCTTCTTTCGTAGCAGGAAGAGTACATATTAAATTACCAGCCCCGTGACCAGTTTGTGACATTGTGTCATCTTCAAATACATCTAATCCTAGAGCAGTAAATTTTGCCTTTAATACTTTGCAAATGGCTGCTTCATGTTTTGTTTCAGAATCTACTTGTACAAGTTCAAAAAACTCGTTAACTAAACGTTGTTCGTTAATCATTGAAATACCTCCTAATTGGTATGTACAACTACAATTATAGCAGAATGTAATGGAAAGAAAAGTAATGACAATTTATATGAGCTACAATCAATTATAAATAAAAAAGGGAGTACCGAATTGGATTCGGTACTCCCTTTTTCGAAATTATAAACAGATTATAGTGGAATATTGCCGTGTTTCTTATTCGGACGTTCTTCTTTTTTGTTACGAAGCATGTCAAGTGATTGAATAAGCTTGATTCTCGTATCACGAGGATCGATAACATCATCCACAATACCATGCTTTGCAGCTACATATGGATTTGCAAATTTTTCACGATATTCATCAATTAGCTGAGCACGAGTTGTTTCCGGATCGTTGCTTTCACTAATTTCTTTTGCAAAAATAATGTTTACTGCTCCTTGTGGTCCCATTACTGCGATTTCTGCATTTGGCCAAGAATAAACAACGTCAGCACCAATTGATTTACTATTTAGTGCAACATAGGCACCGCCATATGCTTTCCGCAAGATTACAGTAATCTTTGGAACCGTTGCTTCTGAGTATGCAAACAAAATTTTTGCACCATGGCGGATAATTCCTCCATGTTCCTGCTTAACGCCTGGGAAGAACCCAGTTACGTCTTCAAATGTAACAATTGGAATATTGAAGGAGTCACAAAGACGGATAAAGCGAGCTGCTTTATCAGATGAATCAATATCAAGGCTACCAGCCATAGCCTTAGGTTGGTTACATACCAAACCAACTGATTCTCCCTTAATTCTTGCAAATCCAATTACAATATTCTTTGCAAAACTCTTTTGAATTTCTAAGAAAGAATCTTTATCTACGATATGTTCTAATACTTTACGAACATCATAAGGACGAAGTGCATCAAATGGAATAATATCAGTTAACTCAGGGCGATAGTCGTCATCATCCGGTGTACCATACATAAGCGGCTTTTCTTCACAATTTTGTGGTAAATAGCTGAGCAAAGCACGAACGATATCAAGAGCATTTTCTTCGTCTTTTGCCGCAAAATGTGCACTTCCGCTAATTGAGTTATGAACTTTAGCTCCACCTAAATTTTCAGCGGAAATACTTTCTCCAGTAACCGCCTCAATAACCTTCGGTCCAGTGATAAACATTTGGCTTGTCTTTTCTACCATAACGACAAAATCTGTAATAGCTGGTGAATACACAGCTCCACCTGCACATGGTCCCATAATAACTGAAATCTGTGGCACTACTCCAGAATAAATAGCATTTCGATAAAAAATGTGACCATAACCATCTAGTGAAAGAACACCTTCTTGAATTCTCGCACCGCCGGAATCATTAAGACCAATAATTGGAGCACCATTTTTTGCAGCTAAATCCATTACATTAGCAATTTTTTTCGCATGCATTTCACCTAGTGCACCGCCAAATACAGTGAAATCTTGAGAAAATACGTATACAAGACGCCCGTTTACTTTACCGTAGCCTGTTACAACTCCGTCTCCGGGACCTTTTTTTGATTCTAAGCCAAAATCCACGCAGCGATGCTCCATAAATGCATTCAATTCTGCAAATGTACCTTCATCAAGAAGCAAATCGATTCTTTCGCGTGCAGTTAGTTTTCCTCTTTCATGTTGCTTTTCAATCCGTTTATCTCCGCCACCTAATTCAATTTCACGCTTTCTATCGTATAAATCATTGATTTTTTCATAAATATCTACCATGTTTACACCTCGGCCCCTATCTTTTTCTCACATAGTTCATATAACACGCCGTGCGCAGCTTTCGGATGCATAAATGCAATCTTAGATCCGTGTGCTCCATTGCGTGCTGTTTCGTCAATCATTCGAATTCCTTTTTCCTTCATTTCTTGCAGACGCTCTTCGATTGAGTTAACTCCGAGTGCTACATGGTGGATTCCTTCACCGCGTTTTTCGATAAATTTTGCAATAGGACTACTTTCTGATAGCGGTTCCAAAAGTTCCAACTTACTTTCTCCCAATTGCAAAAATGCTACTCTTACTTGTTGGGATTCAACCTCTTCTTCACCTAGTAATTTTAGTTGCAAAGCTTCAGTGTAAAACGGAAGAGATTCTTTCAAAGATCGAACCGCAATGCCAATATGATCGATTTTCTTCATTTTGTACTTCACCCCTTGTTGAACGTTAGATGCAAAAAAGCACATTCTTCTTATTACATTCTACATGAATTTTTAATTTCCTGTTAGTTTATAAAATTTTTATCGAAAATTGTCCCTTGTTCTGTTTCTTTTCCATCGTTACAATAAATGTATGAACGTATAGGAGGTTTATCATGAACAAACGAGCTCAAAAAATATTCATTTTTATTATGCTCATATGTATGTTACTTACTACCATTCTAACTGGGATTAGTATGTTTTGGTAAAGTGTCGGCCGATTATTCGGCCACTTTACTTTTTTACCTAAATATATAACTTCTTATTTTTTTGAAATAGCTCCTTTTTCTTTGGCAATCTCTGCAAAGGGCCTCATGCTACTTACGATTAGCACCTTTGTTCCAATAGGAATATGTGAATATAAATATTCTATATCTTGTTTGTACATACGTATACAGCCACTTGAAATATATTTTCCAATCGAATCTGGGTCGCTCGTCCCGTGAATTCCATATTTGGCCCCATCTGTCCCTCTTGCATTAAAACCAATCCAGCGAGAACCAAGAGGATTTTTAGCACTCCCGCCAGGAATGTTTTTTTTTATATAATACGGATTTTCTAGCTTTGCTACAATATCGAATTCACCTTCGGGTGTTAACGTTTTTGTTTTACCCGTAGCAATCGGAAAAATCCCTTGAATTTCTCCTCGATCAATATACGCAAGTTTATTACTTAATTTATTTACAATTATATAAGGATCTCCTACTCTTGGATTCTCACCGAGCGGCCATATAGGAGAAATTACCATTACAAGAATAATGGACAGAATGTGGTTCATCGCACTTCCTTCTTTCCAAAACCATTTTTCATATATTTCCCCATACTTTCATTTTTCATGAAATGTACCGAAAAACTTATGAAAGAAAGAAGGATTCCACTGTAGTACTGTCATATTAAAGCTATATGCATGATTTCCATGTAAACGAATACATGTATAGAAATAGGATTGCAATTTCATGCTGAAGAAATGTAAATACATGTAGGATGGGGAGAGGGAAAGTATGAAAATTTATAGTTTTTTTACTTTTTATGTCATGGTTTCTGTTCTATATGGCTGCTTTAAAGGATTGTTCGTCTTTTTAAAGCTATACGCCCCTTTTGTTACACTTCCCGCCCCAATTCTTGAAACGCTCGGATTTGTTTTATACATGCTGTTTTCTATTTCTGTTGCATTTGCCTATTTAAAACGAATTCGTTACTCGATTCCGGTTGCTTTATTTTCCTTACTTTGGACTTCAAATCTCGTTTGGATTTGGATATATCTTCATTTCCTTATATAAATATAAAAAAAGTGCCCCGTTAACGCAATTAGGACACCTTTTTCTTACACTTTACAGCATTTTTTGTAAAAATTCTTGGGCACGTGCACTCTTTGGCGCAGTAAAAAATTCGGATGGTGGTGCATCTTCAATTAGCTTACCATCCTCTAGAAATAAAACACGATCTGCCACTTCTCTTGCAAACCCCATTTCATGTGTAACAATCATCATCGTCATTCCAGTATGAGCAAGGGACTTCATAACTTCAAGTACTTCTTTTACCATTTCAGGATCCAGTGCTGAGGTCGGTTCATCAAATAGCATGACTTCCGGCTCCATAGCAAGTGCTCTTGCAATTGCAACACGCTGCTTTTGACCGCCGGATAAGCGATTTGGATACTCATTCGCTTTTTCACTCAAGCCAACCTTGGCAAGCAGTTGTTGTGCCTTATTCTCTGCTTCCTCCTTGGTCATCCCCTTCACTTTCATCGGTGCATACGTTAAATTCTCCAAAACAGTCATATGAGGAAACAGATGGAAATGTTGAAATACCATTCCTACATGTTGGCGTACCTTCATAATATCTGTTTGTTTATCTGTAACTTCTTCGTCTTTGATCCAAACATGACCACTTGTAGGTTGCTCAAGTAAATTGATACAACGTAAAAAGGTTGATTTTCCTGATCCAGAAGGTCCGATAACGGCCACAACTTGTCCTTGCTCAATGGTAGTGGAAATATCCTTCAATACTTCAAGCTCACCAAAAGATTTGCGTAGTCCTTCAATTTTAATCACTTTTTCTCATTCTCCCTTCAATTGCTTTTCCGAGAATTGTCAATAGGATGACTAAAATGTAGTAAATAGCCCCTACGAAAAGAAGCGGTTCAAAATACGCATATTTTTCTCCACCAACGATATAAGCACGACGCATCAAATCACTGGCACCAATTACCGTAACGACCGCTGATTCTTTCGTAAGCGAAATAAATTCATTCATAAGTGCAGGTAAAATATTTTTAATCGCTTGTGGTAATATAATGTTCATCATCATTTTACGATAAGGAATACCAAGTGCCATAGCTGCTTCCGTTTGACCCTTATCAACAGCTTGTACACCAGCACGAATGATTTCTGACATATACGCGCCCGAATTTAAACCAAACGCTAGCACGGCTGCTAGAAAAGAATTAATATCATAGCCTGTAATTTGCGGCAACCCGTAGTAGATAATCATCAATTGTAATACAAGTGGTGTTCCGCGAAAAAGCGAGGTATATGCATCTGCAAACCAACCAAGCGCTCGTATTCTAGCAATTTTAAATAAGGCAAGCAGCGTACCTAGTACAAAACCAATTACAGCTGCTACTGCAACAATTTGCAGTGTAACTTGTAACCCTAATAATATATAAGGCATCGATGGGACGATTTGATTAAAATCAAGTTTCATCTCTGCAACCATTCCTCTCTTACGTATACTTCATCTCTTTCACATTATAAAGTGAAATGTTCGATACAAAAAGCCATTTGTGTCATAATTAAATATTTCCATAGAAGAACACAATTTACAGCAGAGGTAACCCCTGCTGTAAATTGTGTTCCCATACATATATAGTTAAAGATAACTCGCTTTATTGTGCGTCAAACCATTTTTTAACTAGTTTGTCCAATTCACCATTTTGTTTCATCTTTTGAATTTCTTTATTAAAATCAGCTGTATATTTACTTCCTTTAGGAAATGCAATAGCAGAACCAGATTCATCAGCGGCCTCTGGAATATCTGCACCCTTAAGTTCAGGAAGTTTCGTTAAATATCCTTTTGCAACTGTGTCTTCTACAATAATCGCATCAACACGTCCAGCTTTTAATTCTTCAAATAAATCAGGTACACGATTACGTCCTTCTAATTTAAAGTCAGTTTGTTTTTGTAAGTCTTTCGCTTTCGTTTCTTGAATAGAGCCTGTTTGTACACCAACTGTTTTCCCTTTTAAATCATCCATCTTTTGTACAGTACCATTTTTAGAAATAACAACATTTTTAGCTGTAAAATAAATATCTGAGAAATCAGCATTCTTTTTACGTTCGTCTGTAGGTGTCATACCAGCCATAACGAAGTCTACTTTACCAGCTTGCATAGATGCTAATAAACCGTCAAAGTCACTATCTTTTACTTGGATTGTATAACCAAGGTCTTTTCCAATGTAATTTGCAATATCAATATCAAATCCAATTGGCTTATCGCTTTTTGATGAATCCACATACTCATACGGCTTGTAATCAGCAGAAGTTCCCATTACAAGAACTTTATTCGTGCTATTGCTTGTTGAATCTTGCTTCTTGGTACAAGCCCCAAGCACCCCAATTGTTAAAACGCCAGCTAAAACGAGTAGTACTAGCTTTTTCATATTTGTTCCCTCCGTTATAACATCTCTTTATTTTTCTATAAATAGCTTTTTATTTAACAAACTGTATTTTAACACACATTTATAATTATGCAATAATTAATCGCGAAAATGCTACAATGTTTTTGCAAATTCACCATAAATAATAGTTATTTTCTTACTGCAGCTTTATTGTTCTCCTTGTATTTCACATTTATGTATATAGCTATTAGGTAGATAATGCATATTTATTCTTTTTAATGCAACATCCATCTGGACGGATTAACTAGAAAATATTTTGGAGGCTACGAAAAAACGTATTGTTTTTCCGTAGCCTCCATTATCTATTGCTTTTTCTATTTCTCTTTACGATGCGTATCTTGCTCTCGTTCCTGCTGTTTATTCTTCTCGTTCGTATTATCCTTTCCTACATCTTGCTTGTTTGTTTCATTTTTTATTTTCTCTACATTTGAGTCTGCAGATTGATTGGACTTATTAGTAGGTTTAGCCGGTGTAAGCTTTTTATTTTCATTTCCTGCTACTTGCTTTTCTCCTTCAGGAATGTCTATCATTTCTTGCTTCTTCTCTTCCTTAAAATATTTCTGTTGATTATCCTCAGCCGAGGTGGAGGAATCTTTCGGAAGTATGATTTGCTGCGATAGTTCCCCTTCGTTTGAAAGGGTTGCAGATGGATTCAAAATGAACGGTTCCTTGTTTATATGTGTCCAGAGAGATAAATCCTGATTCTGGTTTTCCCCTACATATGGTCCCATTCGAAAGCCTTCCCTTTTCATTTCCTCTTGGATTTTTAAGATGCCTGCTTTCCATATAATCATAATATCCTCTTGCTTATACTCAGCTTGAAAATGCGTAACTAGCTTTTCAAGATGATTCTCAAGGGCAGTATCACTTTTATCCTTTAATACAGAAGTAAGAATAACTCTCTTTCCTGGTATTAAATATCCATCCTTTTCACTTTGATCAAGTATATGCTGTAGAACTTCCTGAAGGGGTTTTTCCTTCCAGTCCTTTATTTCCCTCAAAATTCTTTCTCCCTCTTGATTATGTGCTTTCAAATCCTTTACATATAAATGATTTGTAACACTTGCCTCTAAATTGGGAGTAATATCAATTGAGACGTAAGCCATTACCTTATCTTCTGGTCGATAGAAAAGGAGGAATAGGACTAAACATGCAGCAATTGTTAGTATAGGCTTTAAATAGAGGCGTCTTACCGTTATGTCTTGAGGAGTATATTGAATTTCAGACCCAATTTCATATGTATGTTTTCCTTTGTTACATGTAACAAAGTTACCTTCAGGTGTTAGTAACACGATACGACGCGAATATACTTCCATAACAATACCTTTACTCATCCTTCATCCCCTCCTCTATGTAACCTTTAATATAGGTGTATTCATTACTAAAAATGAGACACATGGCAATAATGTACTTTCTATGACGTTCCAGTGTTTTACGACTCATGCTGACTTTCGGTTCAAGTTTCTTTAATGGCAGCTTTTTCTTTTGAAACAATTCCTCTAATAGTTCCTCTTCTTTTACAACTTGTTTCGCAACTGCTATCATTGCCGACCGTGTATCTTGATGCTTCGGTGACTCTTTCACCAGTTCGGGCAAAGAGATCTTGAATTCTTTAAGCAAACCACGTAAATGGAAAATTTCTTCTCTACGATTTTGATTGTCCATTTCCTGCAAATATTCTAACTGAGATTGCTGAGAATCAATGGCTTCCCCCACTTCATCAAAGGGCACAAACGTCCTACGTGTTTCCTTACGTAAATAATCAATAATGTCTCGTTTCATAAGGAGTTTTGCAAATGAGAGGAATGAGCTACCCTTTGTGTACGAATATTGCTGCAAGGCTTCATTGAACGCAACTAAGCCAATGCTATATTCATCGTCTTGTTCCGTTATATAACGATGGCGAATAGATGAAATGGTGCTACGAATAAAAGGGCGATAGGCTAGAATAAATGCTTCTTTATCTCCATTTCCAGCTTGTAAATTCATGACTTCTTCCTCGATTGTTGGCTTTTTCTTAACAACATGTAGTAATAAATGTAGCACTCCGAGCTCCTCCCTCCCTTCCACAAACATAGCAGAACGGTCACTTCTCTAATAGAAGTGACCATTATAACATACGAAATTACTAGCTGTTGTTTTCTTTTTTGTTACGTTTATTACCGATTTGTTTGCAATTGCGAAGCAAGGTTTCTTTCTGTTACTGTTCAATCATTTTTTATTTATATTTATTTGCATTTCCCCTACTTGGCCTACTACTCTGCTTCTTACAATCATACAAATGGTTTTTTGTTATATCATGTCTTTCCCCTATTTACTAGTAATATCGTATTTATTGCCTACTACTTCATCTATCAACTCTAACTCGTTTTTGCTTTCTTCCTTATATCTATTCGAAAGAAGATTCGTCTTTATGGGGGTATAAATAAATAAACTAAAAAAAAATCATGATACAACCCTTTTCCTATTTGAAAAGGATTGCATCATGATCTATACATCCAAGATGATAATTGACACATTCACACTTTTGTAATCATGTTTCATACTTCTTGGCAATATTGATCGAAATAGTTCTGTAGCTTTTCAACAACCTCAATTGGTGAATGCCCTTCAATTTCGTGTCGTTGTATCATCGTTAAAATTTTTCCATCCTTTAATAAAGCAAATGATGGAGAGGATGGTGGGTAACCTTCGAAATAATCGCGTGCAAACTGAGTTGCTTCTTTATCTTGTCCTGCGAACACAGAAACAAAATGATCTGGTCGTTTGTCGTAGTGAACCGAATGAGCTGCCGCAGGACGAGCAATGCCTCCTGCACATCCACAAACTGAGTTCACCATGACTAATGTTACACCCGATTTTGCAAATGCTTCCTCTACCTCTTCTGGTGTTTTTAATTCTGTATAGCCAGCAGAACCAATTTCCTCACGAGCTTGACGGACAACATCATTCATAAAAAAATTAAAATCAACCATTGTATTCCTCCTTATATTTCTTTGCTACTATCTTATCAATTCTAAGGTAGGAATACCAACGAAACTGCTTTTACTTATTCTCATACGTTTCCATAAGCTCCATAACAGCTTTCGTAACAGTTTGTTTCCCATGCATAATGTCTTGCTCATACTGCATTAACTGTTCTTTCATCATCGTATTGTTGAAAAATCGTATTTCAAGTTGTTCACGGATTGATGCGTACAACCAATGTCGTTTTTGATTATTCCGTCGTTGTTCAAACACACCAGATTGTTTTGTCTTTTCCTGAAAAGTAGTTACTTCCTTCCAAAACTCCTGTAAGCCTTCGTTATAAAGAGCAGAACATAGGCCTACGTGAACTTCCCAACCTTCTGTTGCCGGCTGAAACAAATGCGACATTTGTGAGTATAGTCCAACTGTTTGCAAAGCACGGACACGATTATCTCCATCTGCCTTGTTAATTAAAATCCCATCAGCTAACTCTAAAATACCGCGCTTTATGCCTTGTAATTCATCTCCTGCACCAGTAAGCGATAAAAGTAAGAAGAAATCTACCATATCACGGACCATACCTTCGCTCTGCCCAACGCCTACTGTTTCAACTAATATAACATCGTAACCAGCTGCCTCGCACAATAGCATGGTTTCTCGTGTTCTTCTATTTACCCCACCTAATGCACCGCCAGATGGTGAAGGACGAACAAATGCATTTTCCTGTTGCACAAGACGTTCCATTCTCGTTTTATCACCTAGAATACTTCCCCGTGTTAAGGTACTACTAGGATCTACAGCCAGTACTGCAACCTTAAGATTTAGCTCACAGAGCATAGTACCAAACGCTTCAATGAATGTGCTTTTCCCCGCTCCCGGAACCCCCGTAATTCCAATACGAATAGAATTTCCTGTATACGGCAAAAGCTGTTGGATGAGTTCTTGCGCTTTTTGATTATGCTTCCGTGCGTTACTTTCTACAAGTGTAATCGCCTGTGCAAGAAGAGTGCGATTATTACTTCGCACTCCTTCAACAAGAGTTTCTATCGATACCGTTCGTTTTTGAAAGGAATGTTTTCGCGCTACAGGCTGCTCCGTTCCTTTCATGACGGTAGTTGTGAAAGCATCCTGGTTTTCTCCGGTAGTCGGCACCCATTCTGGACGTTTCATATCTTCTTGCATTGTTTATTCCTCTTCGCCCAGACGACGTTCAATTTCATCTAGAATTTCTTGGGCAGCATGTGGAATAACTGTCCCTGGTCCGAAAATTGCAGCTGCACCATTTTCGTATAAGAATTCATAATCCTGAACCGGAATAACACCGCCGACTATTACAACAATATCTTCTCTTCCTAGCTTACGTAATTCTTCAATAAGTTGAGGAAGCAATGTTTTATGACCACCCGCAAGTGAACTCATGCCAATGCAATGAACGTCATTTTCTACTGCTTGACGAGCTGCCTCTTCTGGAGTTTGGAATAATGGTCCCATATCTACGTCAAACCCAAGATCAGCATATGCAGTTGCTACAACCTTAGCCCCTCTATCGTGACCGTCTTGTCCAAGTTTAACAATTAAAATACGTGGACGACGACCTTCCTTATCAGCAAAGGCATCAATGTTTTGACGAACAAGTTCAATTTCATCTTGCTTGTTGTATTCAGAACGATATACGCCACTCACTGTTTGAATAACAGCTTTATGACGACCTGAAACTTTCTCAATTGCGCTTGAAATTTCTCCAAGTGAAGCGCGAGCACGTGCAGCTTCGATCGCTAATGCAAGCAAGTTTCCTTCGCCTGTTTCAACAGCTTTTGTAATCGCCTCTAATGTTTTTGCAACAACAGCTTCATCTCGACTACTCTTAAGTTGATCTAAACGTTCTAATTGTTTTTTCAACACGGCTGTATTATCAATATCTAAAATTTCAAGAGGTTCTTCCTGATCAAGACGATATGAGTTTACCCCTACGATTAATTCAGCGCCAGAATCAATATGGGCTTGTCTTCTTGCTGCCGCCTCTTCAATACGAAGCTTAGGTATACCCTTTTCAATTGCCTTTGTCATACCACCTAGGCTTTCAATTTCTTCAATATGCTCCCATGCACGGTTCATCAAATCTGATGTTAACGATTCAACGAAATAAGAACCGCCCCACGGATCGATTGTATTCGTAATTCCTGTTTCATTTTGTAAATACAATTGTGTATTACGAGCAATACGAGCTGAGAAATCAGTAGGTAATGCAATGGCTTCATCCAATGCGTTCGTATGAAGTGATTGTGTATGACCACTTGCGGCTGCAAGTGCTTCTAGACAAGTACGTGCAACGTTATTAAACGGATCTTGCTCCGTTAAGCTCCATCCTGATGTTTGTGAATGAGTCCGTAATGCTGATGACTTCGAATTTTGCGGATCAAACTGCTTCATTAGCTTCGCCCAAAGAAGTCGACCTGCGCGCATCTTTGCAACTTCCATAAAGTAGTTCATACCGATCGCCCAGAAGAAAGATAGGCGCGGGGCAAATGAATCGACTTCTAATCCTGCCTTAAGTCCTGTACGAACATATTCAATACCGTTTAAGAGCGTATAAGCTAATTCTAAATCAGCAGGAGCGCCAGCTTCTTGTAAATGATAACCAGAAATACTAATGCTATTAAACTTCGGCATATTTTTAGATGTATATGCAAAAATATCTGCAATAATTTTCATGGATGTTTCGGGTGGATAAATGTACGTATTACGAACCATATATTCTTTTAAAATATCATTTTGAATCGTACCTGCTAGCTGTTCTTGCTTTACCCCTTGTTCTTCTGCAGCTACAATATAGAATGCTAACACAGGAAGAACGGCACCGTTCATCGTCATGGACACCGACATTTTATCTAACGGAATACCATCAAATAATACCTTCATATCCAAAATGGAATCAATTGCAACGCCGGCTTTACCGACATCCCCTACAACACGAGGATGGTCTGAATCATAACCACGATGAGTCGCAAGGTCAAATGCTACTGACAATCCTTTTTGTCCAGCAGCTAAATTACGTTTGTAGAATGCATTACTTTCTTCCGCTGTAGAAAAGCCTGCATATTGTCTGATTGTCCACGGACGATTCGTATACATAAGAGCATACGGTCCGCGATGGTATGGTGCTACGCCTGGTTTAAAGTCTAGATAATCGAGTGACTCAATATCTTCTTCTTTATATATGGTTTTAACATCAATTTTTTCATTGGATTTATAAGCAACCGTTGCTTCTGGCTCTGTAACGGCTTCATTTGTAAATAGCGATGAATATTCTAGTGTTGAAAAGTCTGGCGTTTTCATACTGTCACCTCCAACTCATTATACATATCTTGCAACAATGGCAACAAACTGCTTACATTTGCAAGTGTGCCATCTGCTCCTGCAGCTAAAGCAGCCTCTCCTGCTCCACTTTCATCCGTACCAATTACATATAGTTTTTTTCCTACAGATGAAAGGTTCGCGATAGATGTTAAAAGTGAATCTACGTTATCATGTAAGAACACAGCTTCTACTTCTTCTATATCACCTGGCACCTTGTCCACCGTTGCAACTTCAAACCCACATGCTTTTAAAGTAGTAGCAATTGTTTTAGTATTGTCATCTTTTTCAAGTTGAACAACTAATGCACGCGGACTTCTACCTGTTTGACTTAGAAATTGGTCTGCTGCTTTACGCAATTCCTCAAATTCTTCCCCATCTCGCATTGGAAGAAAAGCTTGGATTTGTATACCATCTTTGATTTGCGATGCAGTAATGTCTCCAATTGAACTTCCTGCTGAAAATGCTTCAATTAATTCTTCAACTGTTGCATTTTGATAGGAAGGAACAGTAGTTGTGTTTTGTTGTTTTTTATAAGCAAGTACAACTTCTTCTCGGTTATATGCTTCTTTGCTATCAGCTGTAAGCTTGTCTTCTGCAAGATTTACAAAGCGATTCGTACCGACAATGGTTTGCTTTAATGAGCGTACATTTGCAAGTCGTAGCTTAGCAACACGATTAATTTCTTCATGCAAAGAACCGTCCTCAAGCACGGCAGTCATGCCACCTTTTTTCTCGATATCACGGAACATATCCCATGCTTGCTTAGCTAACTCATCCGTTAACTCTTCCACATAAAACGAACCTCTTGCAGGATCGATAACTTTCTCAAGATGAGCTTCACCGCGCAGGATATGTTGAATATTTCTAGCTAATCGTTTCCCATTTTCATTAGCAAATCCTGCTGCATCGTCATATGGAGTTACATGAAGTGTATCCGCACCACCAATGACTGCAGAAAATGCTTCCGTTGTAGCACGAAGTAAATTAATATAAGGATCATTTACTGTTTTTGTTCGTTTTGATGTAGATACATGAACCGTGCTTTTTACGTTAGCTAGACCAAATTGTTCTGTGATTTTGCTCCATAATACACGGAATGCACGAAGTTTCGCAATTTCAGTAAAGAGATAGGACCCTACTGAAAAACTGAATGTGATGGATGAAATAACATCCTTCGCTTGTAATCCGCGTTCCATTCCTGCCCGAATATATTCAACTGCAGTAGCAAATGCGATGGCTAACTCTTGTACAGCATTTGCTCCAGCATTATGATACGTATCTGTACGAACGAATAGCGAATGTAATTGAGGTGTATGTTCTAAACTCCATTTTATTGTTTTGGCCATATCGTCATAGCAAGCAGATAATGATGTAGCAAGCTCACCTTCTTCTGCTAAATAGCCGAGTGGATCTGCTCCAACAGTTCCCCGTAAGGAAGATAATGGAGTGTCACTTTTCTTAGCATAGGATGCTAGCATTGCCAATAGCGGATATGCTGTATATCCCGTATAAAGTAGTACTGGATATTTTTCGATGGATACCCCGTTAAAAACGCTTTCAAAATCTTTTGTAAAACTTAATGGAATACCACGGTCTCCATCTTGTGCAGAATCACTTCCACGAAGAGTCGCTTTATTTACAAGTAAATGCACAACTTGTTGTCCATTTTTTAATGCGTCTACAAGTATAGCATTTGCTTTGCTTGGATTTGCTGCGAATACTTCTTGTGCAATTCCTTCTCCAGCTTTCGGAAGAAGGGCAGCTACTTCCTTGAATGCATGAGCATCATCTTTTGTGTATAAAGGCTTCAGAATTACATTATCATATGTGTGTCGAAGTAAACTATCAAACGCTGTTCCTTTTAGCGCTTTTTCTGCAAGTTGCTTCCATTGTTCATAAGATACCCCTTTGAACTCCTGAAACGTCTTCTCCATATGTAGACCCCCTTTACTCTAATTAAATTATAATAAAATGAAATTTTCTAAATTATTATACATGTTTAGTTTAGTACAAAATACGTGTTCTCGCAAAGACAATTTTGAAAATAATGTATCAAATTAGCTAATAACCGCAAAATATGTCATACCATATATGTATATATGTTACATAAAGTGGATTGCTAGGCAACTGTTTTGCAAAGCAACCCATGCTTCTGTCATTTCACTGCTGTGAAAAAGTATACAAATTATAAGTCATTATTACGATTATTTAGTGCTTCGTATATATAATTCAATCATATGCTTATGAGATCCTACAATGAATTCCGGCAGCTCCGATAGCGGAAAAAAATGCACGGCAAGACCTTCCTCATGATTATTTTGTGGGTTTCCATGAAACTCTGTCGAATAGTAGGCAATTGTAACCGTTTGAAACTCGTCTCCATTTGCCAACTTTACAAAATAATTTTTACCAGAAAACACATCAATCAGCCTAAGTTTGCCAACATCAATTCCTGCTTCTTCAAACACCTCTCGCCGGGCTGTATCTTCTGGAGATTCACCTAACTCCATTAACCCCCCTAAAAGGCCCCATTTCCCATGAGGTTCCGTGCGTTG
>NZ_JBXKMX010000102.1:0-3483 GCF_056992975.1 Ectobacillus sp.
CTTCGTCATTTGCAGGAACAGGATTTACTCGTACATAGTGTATGGGGAGATTATTCAATGGCAGTTCATGCAATTGATTCTTCCCATCTTAGCGAAATTCGAGATTGTGATCTGATTCTTCTAGCCGTGAAATCTACTTCTCTAACGAGTGTTCTCCCGCAAATTGAGCAACTTCTAGCAAATGAAACGAAAATACTTTGTCTATTAAACGGCATTGGCAACGAAGAACGACTTGCTGAAACATTCGGAGCGGAGCGTGTGATTGGCGGCTGCGCCTTTGTGTCTGTTATCAACGAAGGCGCAGGTAGAATTCGGCACCTAGCAAAGGGAGATCTTTCAATTGGTAGTTGGATCAAGCAGACTTCATCCTTTCTTTCCGAATTACGAGCGGCATTTACGAAAGCGGGTGTTGCCGTTACACTTGAAGAAAATATGAAAAAAGCCAAATGGGAAAAGTTACTTTGGAATATCCGGTACAACCCCATTACAGCCTTAACGCGAACGACAGTTGGAGAAGCGGTGGATAGTCCATATTTATATGCCATTTTACATGAAATGACAAGTGAGTATATGAATGTTGCTGCATCCATTGGTATTACGTTTGATTTAGAAAAAAATAAGGAAACGTTTCATCCAAATCAAGCTGTAAAACAACATAAAACATCGATGCTACAAGACTTAGAGCACGGGAAAAAAATGGAGTTAGAAGCCCTAGTTGGCTATGTCATCCAGGTTGCCAAAGAACAAAATGTTCCCGTTCCAACAATCGAAACTATTTATCAGTTGCTTCAGTTTGAAGAACAAAAAGAAAACTTGGCCCATAGATAAAACATGGTTTCAACAAGGAGATTCATTTTTTATGAAATTAATTTCGTGGAATGTAAACGGCCTACGCGCTTGTGTAAAAAAAGGATTTATAGAATATTTTAAAAACATGGACGCAGATATTTTTTGTGTTCAAGAAACAAAATTACAAGCAGGACAAATAGATTTAAACTTAGAGAATTACCATCAATATTGGAATTATGCAGTGAAAAAAGGTTACTCAGGCACTGCTGTTTTTTCGAAGCAAAAGCCGCTAGATGTGAGATATGGTGTTGGCATGGAAGAGGACGAACAGGAGGGAAGAATCCTTACCTTAGAGTTTGAAAGCTTCTTTTTAGTCAATGTGTATACACCCAACTCGCAGCGCGACCTGGCACGCCTGGATGTGAGAATTAAATGGGAAGATAAGATACGCAGTTATCTCATCGAATTGGATGGGCGTAAGCCAGTCATTCTGTGCGGGGATTTAAATGTAGCACATCAAGAAATTGATTTGAAAAATCCGAAACCGAATATCGGAAACTCTGGTTTTACCATTGAAGAACGAGGAAAAATGACAGACCTCCTCGCATCCGGATTTATTGATACCTATCGTTATCTGTATCCAGATAAGACAGATGTTTACACGTGGTGGTCCTATATGAATCAAGTAAGAGCAAGAAACATTGGCTGGCGCATCGATTATTTCCTTGCTTCCGAACGGTTGAAGGAACGTATTCAAGATGTTCAAATTCATGCAGAAGTCATGGGGAGTGACCATTGCCCAGTTGTGTTAGAAATTGAATTGCCTTAAACAAAAAGACTACCAAATCCCAAAAATGGTTTGGTAGTCTTTGTATCTTTTATTATCCTATAAATGTTATTTGCTCGGATAGAACAACATGAATGTTGTAACTCATCTTAAGGTATGGAATCACGCGCTTGTTTATATATCCCCCACTTATCAAATGAATCCAAAGTATTATGTTGATGGTATGCTGGTACTACCCAAGTATAATGTTCTTCCAGTAGAAAAAGTAAATAATCCCCTTATTCTCATTACACATTCATTTTCCCAAAAATGATTATGTAAGATTTTCTCACAAGCTGGTAAGCTATTTCTGAATTTTCGTGTAATCTATTTATATAGCAGTATTTTTTAAAATCATCGAATAGAAAGGAGATGGGTATTTTCATGGTGACATTACGAAACATAGCCAGCCTTCCTTCGTTACAAGCAATTTCAGTCGTTGCAGGAGAATCCGGATTAGAACGATTTGTTACAGGGGTAAATGTTACAGAAAGTGTGGATCTTGCAGAATTTATCAGGCCGCATGAACTTATTGTTACCACTGGTATTAATATGAATCATAATGCAGAAGAACTGTTTGAAATGGTGAAGTCAGCCTTTTACCGTAAAGCTGCAGGCATTGTATTAAACACAGGTCCTTATATTCCTAGCATTTCTTCAAATATATTGCATTTTGCAAATGAACATCAGTTTCCTGTATTTGAAATGCCATGGAGATATCGCATAGCTGACTTTATTAAAATTACCGTCTCCTTTTTAACATCTGCACAGAATCTAAAGGACGACAAGCGGCAGTTTCTATCCGACCTGTTGTTTCAAGATCAACTTGCTTTAGATGAATATGAAGCAAAACGAGCTTATTTTGGTTTTCCCTCTGATGCTGAGTTTAGAGTTATTGTTTGTAACGTCAACGAACGTATTGATTCCATGCCAAATCTCGTCACACTTATAACCGAGAGCATTCGCATGCGTTACAAACATTTTCTTTTGATCTCATTTGAAAATCAAATCATCTACATGGTTAAGGAACGAGAAACCTATCAAGTTCCTCTTACATCTGTAATCGCATCAATTAAGCAAAAGAGAGGAGATATAAGGCTCGGGATTGGTAACGTGTATAAGGAATTGAATCATGTAAAAAACAGCTATCAAGAAGCATGCCACGTGATTAAGCTATGCCAAAATCGCTGTAGTCAGACGATATATGCATATGAAAATATGGGTGCCTATAAACTGTTACTACATTTACAGGATCGGCACATGGCAGAAGAATATCATCATGAAATTCTCGGACCGCTCTATCGATATGACAGACTACACCAAACAGACTACGTTCCCTTTCTTCGCATTTTTATTGAAGAGGATGGGCATACATCAACAATAGGACGAAGAAACTATATCCACCGGAATACCGTTCTTTATAAAATAAAAAAAATTGAATCGATACTCGAATGTAGTGTAAACACTACATTTACTAAAACAAATATTACACTAGCCTTTATGATCGAGGATATGTTTGAGTTACATACATCCTTAGATTGTGCAGTTGCACAATCTTTTTTGTAAAGGTGGTTCTTGTCAAAGCGGCTATAATTGCGATACGATTAAATTATCAAATAATTCAGAATTATCAAGGAGGGAACAAGCAATGAAACCGATTGAAGATACACAAATAATGAAAGATGATAAAGAATACGTCATGCATTCCTGGTCAAAGCAAAAGAATGTGAACCCCAAAATCATAAAAAACGCGGAAGGGATTTTCTTCTGGGATGAAAAAGGCAAGAAATATTATGATATGTGTTCCCAACTAGTATACTTAAATGTAGGACATCAGCATCCAAAATTACTTGAGGAGTTTAAGCATA
>NZ_JBXKMX010000103.1:0-4988 GCF_056992975.1 Ectobacillus sp.
CATCCATATTTATATTATTTGTAATCGAAACGCTTTAGCAGAACAAGTTCAAGCCGAAAAACAAAAAAAACAAGTAGAGAAGGCGTTGAAACGAAATGTTGAATTACATTTCCAAGTTACCGCATCATATCTATGACTCGGTTTACAAAATTTTCACAAAGAGGTATCATTTGTTTTATAAAAGGAAAGGTACACAGGGATTTCAACAAAGTATAGAAGGAAGTGCAGCGTTCATGGACACTACGAAAACAAGCATGATTGATTTAAATAATACAGCGTACTATAATAACCGCGAATTAAGTTGGCTTGCGTTCAATGAACGCGTGTTGCAAGAGGCGCTTGATGAACGCAACCCTTTATTAGAACGTTTAAAATTTACTAGTATTTTCAGCTCGAATTTAGATGAATTTTTCATGGTACGTGTGGCAGGATTGAAAGATCAAGTTAAAGTAGGTTTTAACAAGCCTGAAAATAAGGCTGGACTCACACCTAAGCAACAGCTTAGTCAAATCGCTAAAAAAACACATATACTCGTTCAACGACAATATGATACATATCATAATATTTTACTTCCACAATTAAAGGAAGAAAATATTATTCCTCTTTCTTTTGAAGATTTAACGCCGGAGCAATTGGTATTTATTGAAGAATATTTTGATGAACAGATATTTCCTGTTTTAACACCGGTAGCAATTGATGCGTATCGCCCATTTCCAATGCTTTTAAACAAAAGCTTGAACTTGGCCGTAATGCTGTATGATGAAAAACAAGAAGACGAAGAAAATAGAAAAAAGCTAGGTAGTGTCCAAGTTCCTTCTGTAATGGGAAGATTTATTGTCCTTCCTACTGAGGAAGGGAGAAGATTTATTTTCTTAGAAGATGTAATTCGAAATTTCACACATAAATTATTCACCGGATATAGTGTTCTATCCGTTACAAGTTTACGTATTACGCGGAATGCCGATCTTACCATTCATGAGGAAGGTGCACGAGATCTTCTTAAAGTAATAGAGAAAGAATTAAAGAAGAGTAAATGGGGTTCAGCTGTTCGATTAGAAGTTGGAAAATCAGGCTTAGATGATCATGTTCTCTCTCTTTTACATGAAGTGCTAGAGGTGCACGAGAAGGACATATATTTTATTGATGGTCCTCTTGATTTAACATGTATGTTCTCTTTTTACAAAAATGTAGAGCAAACGCATGAGCATTTAACATATCCGGCTCTCATTCCGCAACCACCACAGGATTTACAATCTGATGATAATGATATTTTTGAAAAAGCACTAGAATCAGATATTCTATTGCATCATCCTTATGAATCGTTTCAACCGGTTATTGATTTTGTACAGAGTGCCGCCGATGATCCTGATGTTTTGGCAATTAAACAAACTTTGTACCGCGTAAGTGGAGACTCCCAGGTTATCCAAGCACTGAAGACCGCTGCGGAAAAAGGAAAGCAAGTAACGGTTCTCGTTGAATTAAAAGCAAGATTTGATGAAGCAAATAATGTACATTGGGCTAAGGAATTGGAACAAGCTGGTTGTCATGTGATATACGGGGTAAGCCATTTAAAAACGCATAGCAAAATAACTCTTGTTGTACGCCGAAAAAATGGGAAAATTGAACGGTTTGTTCATTTAGCTACAGGGAACTACAATGACTCAACTGCAAAGCTTTATACTGATTTTGGACTGATTACTACTCGTAAGGGCTTTGGCATTGATGCAACAAACTTTTTTAATTATTTAAGTGGATATACGATGAAGCCGCAATTTACTGAATTATCTGTAGCTCCATTAGATATTCGTCATACATTTTTAGAACGAATCGATGAGGAAATTCGCTATCATAAGCAGTATGGAAATGGGCATATTATTGCAAAAATGAATTCGTTAACAGATAAGCCACTGATACAAAAGTTGTACGAAGCATCCCAGGCTGGTGTAAAGATAGATTTAACGATTCGAGGCATTTGTTGCTTACGACCAGGCATTCCAAATGTAAGTGAAAATATTCGTGTGTTTAGTATTGTTGGACGGTACTTAGAGCATAGTAGAATTTATTATTTCTATCATAATGGAGATGAAATGCTGTATCTATCTTCTGCAGACTGGATGACTCGTAATATGGAAAGACGCGTGGAAATCGCCTTTCCGATCCTCGATAATCAAATTAAAAAACGTATCATCCATGTCTTACAATTAATCTTATCTGATAATATGAAAAATCGGGAACAAAATGCAAACGGTGAATATCATTATGTGACTAGGAAGGAAGGAGATCCAGAAATTAATTGTCAGATTGAGCTATTTAACTTAGCTTATGCTGGGAATGAAAGTGTGGATGAGTAAGTCTATTAAAAACAAGAGTTGACCTAAATGGCAGGATACATCCTGTCTAAGGTCAGCTCTTTTTTTGTAGCAGTGTTAATACATATAAGGCGAATATGGTGGATATGGATATGGTGTTGGGTACGGATAGGGCTGTGGGTAATATGGATAAGGTCTTGGCCCAAATGCTAGTGCCCCGCCTAGTAAACCTCCTGCAATACCTGCTAAGAAAGGAATTCCGAAGAATGGAAGAAACCGGGTATCTTCTTGGAGAACTGGGCCAGAACGAAATGGTATTGGATACATTTGAGGATACATGTAATAAACCTCCCTAATTGGATTCGGTGTAGTATATGGGAAATTGTCCTTATAAGAGCAAGTACTCTAGTAAAATTATGAAAATTGGGCATTTATGCTAACTAAGTGGATAAAGGTTAAATACAGTAAGTTCAGGCCTTGCCAAAAAACGGAAAGGAACGCGCGTTGTGCCTAGTCCTCGATTTACATAAATGGTAAGGGGATATTTCCCTAGTAGTTGATAAAAACCTTCTACATATTTATGAGCAAGAGGGGGAGTGATAATTGGCCCAAAATAAGGTAATTGGACTTGTCCCCCATGACTATGACCTGATAATTGCAAATGTATGGGATAGTTAGCGATGGTAGGTGCAACATCAGGTTCATGTACAAGAAGTATCGTATATACATGTCCTTTAGCTTTGCGTATTGTTTGTTCAATTTTGGGATGGCCTAGCATGATGTCATCAATACCGATAAGAGCAATTTCACTTCCATTTACCAGTCGAATTCGTTTTTCTTCGTTTTGTAGAAGCTGAAACCCGGACTTCTGCATGATTTGTGCATATATATCTGTGCCATATCCCCCGTGATCGTGATTCCCATAAATCGCAAATTTACCTAAAGATGATTGCAACCGACGTAAAATAGGAGCAATTTGTTCAGTTTCGTTATAACTCTGTTGATCGTCAATTAAATCTCCTGTAAAAATGATAATATCGGGGTGTTGCTCGTTTATTTTTTTTACAACCCCATCTAGTTGTGCCAAGGAATAATGGTAGCCAAGATGGCAATCGCTAAATTGAACAATTTTGATATTTTCTAGACCAGACCCGAGCAATGGAGATGTAAGAGTATGATAGGAAACTGTCAGCATGGTAGGCTCAATATATCTTGCATAAATATAGCCAACGCTCGTCGTTAGTATACTGTAACATAACCAGGAGATCCCTTTTTTGCAAAATGTTCTTCGATTCATCATTTTCATTGATTTCACCTATAGTTAGAATTTTTACTAGTATATATTATTTGTAAGAAATTATGATAGAGTAAAAGATACTAGGAAGAAAATATATGAAATAATGTATGGTAATGGTAAAATTAGTTATAATCATTTTTTATGGGGGGAATCAGGATGAAAGGGAAAGTTGCTATTATTACGGGTGGTTCTAGTGGAATGGGGAAGGCAATGGCTTTACGTTTTGCTAAGGAAGGAGCTCATGTTGTAATTACAGGACGAACTTATGAAACATTAGAAGTAACAAAACGAGAAATTATGGAAATTGGACTGGAACCATTATTAGTTGTGATGGATGTCCGGAATCCAGATGAGGTCGATGTTATGGTGGAGCAAACGGTACAGCATTTTGGGACGATTGATTACTTAGTAAATAATGCAGCAGGAAATTTCATTTGCCCTGCTGAAGACTTGTCTGTAAATGGCTGGAATGCTGTGATTAATATTGTTTTAAATGGGAGTTTTTATTGCAGTCGTGCTGTAGGAAAATATTGGATTGAAAATAAAATTCACGGAAGCATTATTAATATGGTTGCAACTTATGCGTGGGATGCCGGACCAGGTGTCATTCATTCTGCTGCAGCTAAAGCAGGTGTACTAGCTATGACAAGAACCCTAGCAGTAGAGTGGGGAAGAGCCTATGGTATACGAGTAAATGCGATTGCTCCAGGACCTATCGAGCGTACAGGAGGGGCTAAACGACTATGGGTATCAGAGGAAGCAGCGAAGCAAACGATTGATAGCGTTCCATTAGGTCGTCTAGGAACGCCAGAGGAAGTAGCAGGTCTAGCATTTTATTTACTTTCTAATGAATCCGCTTACATTAATGGTGCATGTGTTACGATTGATGGCGGACAGCACTTGCATCAGCATCCCTTTTAATTGAATAATATGAATCCATTTCATACTAGGATGTCTCAAAAGGGGATGTAAGTTGTTTTGAGACATTCTAGTTTTTTCTTTAATTTTTCTCAGCATCCATTGTAATTCGAACAAGTTCTTTGTAACCCGCATCTGCTGCAATCGCACTACCTATTAAAAATAAAATTGACCCTCCTAATGTAAAAAGTCTCCCGACAAATACTTCTTTTGCATTTTCAATGCTATCATTCATCAATTTAAATCCCCCTTACTCTACATACTACTTTTATATATATGCTTTAATGAAGAAAATGTGTGTTTACCTATGCTTTTCAAATAATATGGAAAGGCACAGGTTCTCATCGATAGAAAAACTGTAAGAAAATTTAATTCTAAAGTACACTTTTATCTCATCATCATGATATAATCTTTGCAAATAAAGGGGGAGAGTACTTTGGTGGATGCTTTAGATGTAATTGCAA
>NZ_JBXKMX010000104.1:0-10869 GCF_056992975.1 Ectobacillus sp.
CTTCCTCCCATTCAACTAGTAGCAGTTCAGAGCTAAACCCAGGTCCTAATGCAGCAAGTAAACCGAATTGTCCTGGTTCATTCACTAACGACAAATATCTTTCAATTACATAAAGTAAGGTTGCAGAGGACATATTGCCATACTCCCTCAGTACTTCAAACGAAACTCGCGTATGCTCCAAACTCATTCCAAGAGAATCTTCATACGCCTCTAGCACTTTTTTCCCGCCTGGATGAGCAATAAAATGTGAAACATCCTGTAATTCCAACCCTTTATCTTGTAAAAAATGGACTACATTTGGACGAAGCCAACTACGAATAATAGATGGAATGTCTTTAGAAAATATGACATGCAGACCATTATTTCGAATATTCCAGCCCATTACATCTTCGGAATCTTTCATTAACGTGGATTGAGATCCTTTGAATATTGGTAACACAGGTAGAGCAGAGGAAATAGATACCTCATCTCCTGTAATAAAAACACATGCTACACCATCAGCAAATAGGGACGTCCCAATTAAGTTACTTTTGGATTTATCATTACGTTGAAAGGTAAGACTACAAAGCTCCACTGTTAGTACAATGACCTTTGCCTTCGGAAATGCTTGGCAGTACTCAAATGCGCGAGACAAACCTACAGCTCCTCCAGCACAGCCTAGTCCCCATAATGGAATTCGCTTAGTATGCGAAGAAAATGGCAATATATTCATAATTCTCGCATCAATAGTTGGCGTTGCAAGACCTGTAGAGGAAAGAAAGAAAAAAGCATCAATTTCCTCTACAGGTACAAAATGATTTAAAAACCGTTCACTGTTTAAACAATTTTGAATGGCTTTTACGCCCAAAGTAACAGCAGTTTCTATGTATATGGCATTTCGTTCTTCAAACGTATGCTCTTCTTGAAACCATGCTAAATCCTTAGTAAAATGACGCTTTTCAATTTGTCCGTTTGCAAAAACTTTCAGTAGTCTGTCCATATCTTTAAAGGACCCATCGAATAAATGAGAAACGAATTTTTCTACAGATTGCTGTGTGAACTCGTACGGTGGAGGACAAATTCCAGCAGATACAATCTTTGGCATACCTTTCACTCCTAGCTCTGTATTTTTTCTTACTATGTTCAAAAACCACAAAAATATACACGAAAAGAGCATTCGACTACCGCTTAACAAACAAAAAAGCCCCCTTTTTGGGAGCTCTCCGTCATGAACTGCCAGTTCAAAGGAGTGATACAAATCTTGTTGTGCACTCTTATTATACCGTAGTAGTCCGAATCCAATAGTGAAAATAATTGGAAATTATATTGGAATACGGACTAGACAAGAGGATTTATTTTTCATATATGATGAGTAGTTTCTCTTGTTATAATGGATTTGGAAAGATTAGAAGGAGAGGTCATTTGCAAATGCAAAAACGAATTGCTAATTTGGATGTTATTCGAGGTTTTGCTATTTTGGGTATTTTCTTTGTCAATTGGCCCACCATGGTCGGGGTCGAGACACTGGAACAAGAGCGCAGCTATGTAGGAATAGATGCTTTTATTCGGTGTTTTTATGATTTATTAATCCAAACAAAGTTTTATACTCTTTTTAGTATTTTATTTGGAATAAGCTTTACTATATTTATGGAAAAGGCAAGAAACAAGGGACACCGTGCCCATATACTATTTATTCGGCGATTACTCATTTTATTTCTATTTGGCGCCCTGCATTATATCTTATTTTGGAGCGGCGATATTCTACATTCCTACGCCTTATTTGGTTTCATCCTTCTATTTTATATAGATCGAAGTACAAAAACAATTCTCACTACAGCCGCTATGATGCAAGGTGTATTTATGCTCTTCACCCTTCTTACCTTATTCGTTCCTTATGAGAATACAATTGTAACAGCGATGCCCATACCAAGCTTTGAATGGCTTTACATAAGTAGTCGTTTTTACAACTTCTTCGGAGAAAATATAAATTCCAATCTTGTCTATCTTCCAGAAATTGCTGGATTATTTCTTATTGGATTATATATAGGAAAAAAAGATGTATTTCGTCGTGTAAGTCACTATAAACGACCTCTTCAAATCGTACAAATAGTGACTCTACTATTAACAGTACCAAGTTGGTACTATATCCTTTCCTATTATATTACCCATACCATGTACAATTCAGCTGTAATCTATCCATTTGTGGCCTTTAGTGGGAAAACGCTATGTTTATTTTACATCATCACACTGCTGCGTCTAATGGAGCACCCAACATGGCAGCGGCTTCTTCGTCCATTTCAATATGTAGGTCAGATGGCTCTGTCCAACTACATTGGACAAACACTTGTAACTCTGATTCTGTTTAGCGGCTTCTTCTCTTCTAAAACGCTTCCACTATATATCGGAGTTCCCTATTGTATCCTTGTATTTATTCTTCAAGTGTTCTTTAGTAAATGGTGGCTCTCGCATTTCCGTAACGGACCCTTAGAATATATATGGCGATGGGGCACGTATGGACGTAAAAAACAACCCTCACCAATTTAATTCTGATGAGGGTTGTTTTTTTAATTGAAATTCACGAATAAAAATCAAGAAGCTAGCTTTCCATCATTGTTCACTTTGGATTCAGTGGATGTTGTATGAAACAAGAGATTTAGAATAATCGCTGTCAAACTTCCGAGTACAATACCGTTGTCTGTTAAAATCCGAATACTTTCCGGAAGCTTTGCGAAAAATGTCGGTACAGCTGTAACGCCAAGGCCAATTCCAACCGAGCATGCGACTATGAGTAAGTTTTCTTGCTTTGCAAAGTCAACCTTACCAAGCATTTTCATTCCATATGCCATAACCATTCCGAACATGGCAAGGCTTGCTCCGCCTAGAACTGAAGGCGGGATAATTGTCGTGGCTGCTGCAATTTTCGGAACAAAGCCGAGCATAATTAAGAGTCCGCCACAAATATAAATGATGTTTCGGCTTTTCACACCAGATAACTGAACGAGCCCAACGTTTTGTGAATACGTAGTGTAAGGAAACGAATTAAAAATACCACCTAAAATAATGGCAATCCCTTCAGCACGGTAGCCTTTGGCTACTTGTTTTTCATCTAGCTTTTTCCCGCAAATATCAGAAAGTGCAAAATATACGCCTGTAGCCTCAACTATACCAACCAATGCAACAATAATCATGGTAATAATTGGTGTAAGTTCAAAAGTCGGTGTTCCAAAATAAAAAGGGCGAATCCCATGTACCCAACTTGCATCTGCTACTGCTTGAACATTTACCTTCCCCAAAAAAGCAGCCACAATTGTACCAAAAATAAGACCAAGTAGAATGCTAATAGCACGTATAAATCCAGTAAATAGACGATTGATGAGAATAATAAAGAGAAGCACACCAAATGCTAATAAAAGATTTTCCGGATTACCAAAGTCTTTACTTCCTACACCACCTGCCATGTCATTCATCGCAACCGGGACAAGAGTAATTCCGATTACAGTTACAACCGATCCCGTTACAACAGGAGGAAATAGCTTCACAAGTTTACCGAAGAAACCAGAAAATAAAACAATAAACAACCCTGCAACAATAACGCTACCATAAATAGCAGAAATGCCATATTGCTTCCCAATCGCGATCATTGGCCCAACTGCAGTAAACGTACAACCAAGCACAACGGGTAATCCAATCCCGAAGAAACGATTCCCTAACGCTTGAAGAATCGTAGCCACACCGCACATAAGTAGATCAATAGATACTAGATACGTTAGATCTTTTGGTCCAAAGCCAAGTGCTCCTCCTACAATTAATGGAACGATAACTGCACCTGCATACATCGCAAGCATATGTTGTAAACCAAGTGAAAACATTTGAAATGGTTGATTTTTCATGATTGTATTCCTCCTACTTCAGCATGTTGTTCGAATGTTACTATTCCATTTTCTAAGGATGTAATTTTAGCTAAAGATTCAACATGAAGTCCCGTTTCACGAAGCTTTTCGCCGCCTTCTTGAAACGCTTTTTCAATGACAATTCCAATGCCAGCAACTGTCGCCCCTGCCTGCTCTACTACATTAATCAAACCAAGAGCCGCTTGACCGTTTGCAAGAAAATCATCAATAATCAGAACTCGATCATCTGCTGCAAGATGATCTTGACCGATTGCAATTTCATTTGTTTCTTGCTTAGTAAACGAATATACCTTTGCCGTATATACATGCTGCAACGTTAGAGACTTACTCTTTCGTGCGAATACTGCTTTTACATTCATCATAAGTGCTGTCATCATGGCTGGTGCAATACCAGAAGATTCTATGGTTACAATTTTCGTAATACCTTCATTTCGAAAGCGTTTTGCAAATTCCTTACCAATCTCTTGCATTAAAATAGGATCGATTTGGTGATTCAAAAAAGCATCGACTTTTAATATTTGATTTGAGACTACTTTTCCTTCTTTTCTAATCTTCTCTTTTAACAGTTGCATGTTTAATCCCCTTTTGAAACCTATTTTTACCGAGCACTCTTTTATAAGTATGTATGAAAAAAAGGTATTTCCTCACCTATCAGTGAGGAAATACCTTTTCTACAAATGGAATATTCAAACTACCATTACGCAACAATTGTCCTCACTCATAGTCCAATATATTTACGGTTATTGGGTAGAAACTTGTAGGCCATATCCCTACGATTATATGAGTGCCCGTATGTAATTAACATGGTTAATTATACAGTAAGTCGCCAAATATGAAAAGAAAAACATAGAAAAAACACGTACATTTATCTGAATATTATATATTGTGTTCGTCTTTTCTATTCAAACAAAAACCTGCTTACGTCAAATGATAAATTTCCTTGTATTTATGTTCTAAGTAGGTAGCTAAATAAGTAGCTTGTAGTCCTTCTCCCGTAACTTCCTTCAATATTTCATTCGGACTTTTACTCTTACCAAATGTATGAATATGTACACGCAGCCATTCCACAATAGGCTCTACTTCTCCATACTCTAACAACTCATCAAAATTTGTTATTTCCTTCTCCATTTTATTCTTAAACTGCGCTGCATACATATAGCCTAGTGCGTAGGAAGGAAAATACCCAAAGTCTCCTCCTGCCCAGTGTATATCTTGAAGAACTCCTTCTCGGTCATTTTGAGGACGTATTCCTAAATATTCTTCCATCTTATCATTCCATACTTTCGGCAGATCTTTCACTTGAAGATCACCATCAAATAAAGCTTTTTCTACTTCATAACGGACCATAATATGAAGTGGATACGTTAATTCATCTGCTTCAATGCGAATAAGAGAAGGTTTAGATTCATTTATTGCAGCATAAAAATCATCAAGAGTTAAATTATCAAACTGACCTTCATTAGCTAATTGCAGCATCTCATAATTTTTACGCCAAAAATGCTTATTGCGTCCAATAAAGTTTTCAAAAAATAAAGATTGTGACTCATGAATCCCCATCGATGTACCCGAGCATAATGGGGTACCAATCCAATCTTTACTAATATTTTGTTCGTAAACAGCATGTCCACATTCGTGAATAGTACCAAAAATAGCTTTTCGGAAATCATGTTCATCATACTGAGTAGTAATTCGAACATCTCCTGGGTTTAAAGTAATTGCAAACGGGTGCATCGTTTCGTCTAGACGACCCGCTTCAAAATTATATTGAAGCTGTTCTAAAAGCATTGTACTAAATTGTCGCTGCTTTTCTTTTGGAAAAAATGCATACAAAGGCTCGGTCTGGAGAGAAAGAGTACTGTTTGCTATTTTTTTCACGAGTGGTACGATGCGAGTACGTAATTCAGTAAATACAGCATCTAACGTTTCGACTGTCATTCCAGGCTCGTATATGTCCAGAAGTACATCATATTTATTTGTTTCATATCCCCAATAGGAAATAAACTTCTTTTTATAATCAATAATTTGCACTAAATAAGGAGCGAGCATAGAAAAATCAGCTTGTTCCTTTGCAACTTCCCACACACTTTCAGCTTTAGCTTGTATTTTCACATATTGTTCGTATTCATCCTGTGGAATCTTATTGTTTCGATCATACTCTCTTCTACATTCGGCAACAATTTTCTCAGTTCGTTTTGAGAGTCTTTCTTCTGCTTCTAACGTTTTTAAAAAAGCTGCCATTTCATCAGAAACGGACATCCGAAATGCCTCAGAGGAAAGCATACCAATCACTTCAGCTCGCTCCTCAACTCCTTCTTTCGGGGCTCCTGTCCGTAAGTCCCAAAAAATAAGATTTAACGCTTCTCGGTAGTTTACAATTTTTTTTACATACGCTAAAAATTGTTCTTCCGTTTCATTTCTAGAATTCATAATTGATACATCTCCTTCCTTTTTATTACCATTCAATGAAAAACAACAAAATCCTGCATATGCCGTTATTCCATTTTCTCCCCTTGAACCGGTAGAATACGCTTCACATTTTCCACAACCGTAGCTAGTTCCTCTTTCTGAAGAAAAATCGTAATAAAGCCGTTATCCTGGCTCGTTCGAATCAGTCTTCCAATCCCTTGGCGTAAACGAAGGATCATGTATGGTAAATCAACCTCTTGAAATGGGTCACTTACATGTTGACGTTTCGCTTCAAAAACAGGATCATTTGGTGGAAATGGAAGCGACCAAATGACAACATGAGATAAGGAGGAACCTGGAATGTCTAACCCTTCCCATAGATGCACTGCGCATAATACCGTTTCTTCTTCGTTTTGAAACTGAGAAACGAGCACACTCATTTCCTTATCACCTTCATATAAAAAATCGTGATAGGTGCTACGCTCCTGCATTTCTTCCTTGAAACGCTTTAATTCTTCATTCGTTTTAAACAAAATAAGCGTTCTTCCATTTGTTTTTTCTAGTGATGATAACGTGTACTCTACTTTTTTCATCCATTCTTGATGTTTGCTATAGGTAGGTAAATATACTTTCATTTGTTCCTCATAGTCAAACGGGGAATCAACAGAAAAGGAAAGATAGTTTTCAACGCCAAGATTTCTAGCAAAGAAGGAAAACGAATTGTTTTCAGATAACGTAGCAGAAGAAAATACAATCGGAATCTGCTTCGAAAATACTCTCTCTCTCAACACTTCTTGCACTTCATGTGGCATAATAATCAATGTGCATCCGTCACCATCTTCTTCTACCCATGCAATTACATTTTCATTTTCAAGAAATAATTGTAAGGAATGTTCCATTAAATCCAAATGCTCGTCCACTACCGATAAATCATATTCATCGATCGTATGCATTTCGCCTTCAAAGACAATAGAATTCCCAATCTCTTCGATTTTCTCGTATAATTGCTTTGCTATTTTCATTAAGAGGCTTGAACGCCGTATATTCATACGCTTAGACCCAGGTATTTCTTCCGTATTTTCGTGCAAAATATGGAAAAAATCTGAAAACTGTTCAATAGACTCTTCAATCAACTCTGCAAATTCCTCACGAATATCATTTTGAAGCAGACGTGTAAGTAGGTCCTCCATCATCGTTTGTTGCAACCGATAGGTAAGCGCCTTTTGTGCGGCATATTCTACCAGATGACCTTCATCAAATATAACGCAGCTAGCTTCTGGCAATAAGGGTAGCTGCCCCTCGCGTTTGCGAGCCTCAAATGTCCAAATATGCTGCATATAGAAATCTTGGGAGCATATAATTAAATCAGTCGCTTTTCGATAATAATCACGAGACAGTGTCTGCCCACAGCGATGACGTTTTTCACAGGAAATACAATCTTGAAAATAATCAAATGCTACTTGTGACCATTCTTGATCCGTTAAATGAGGGTATTCCTTACGGTCACCATAATGGTGGAAATTTTGCATCGTGCCGTGATCAAATACAAATTCCGGCAAATGATCATAGGCTTCTTCGATACCTTCTGACGGAGATCCTTCAATTACACGTTCCATTTTTTTTAGGCACAAATAATTTTCCATTGATTTTGCTAGACGAACGTCTATATGTAAAGAAAGCGCCTTTGACAGCTTAGCTATATCCCCTTCTTCTTTCACTAATTGTTCAATAAGAGTCTCGTCCGCACATGCAATAATAGCTGGTTTTCCAATATAACGTGCATAGGTGATTGCATACAATAAATAAGCAATTGTTTTTCCAGTACCCACTCCTGCTTCTGCAAACAATACTTTCTTTTCCTTAAAAGCACGTTCCATCTGAAACGCCATAAATATTTGTTCATCCCGCATTTCAAACCCATGTTCAGGTAATATATCGTATAAGACGTCTCCAATCCATTCATTTAACCTATCAAAAAAGTTATCTTGTTTTCCTACTTCAAATGGTAATCCTGCTCTTGTCACGACACTTTCCTCCAACTCATATGAATGATACAAATGAAAAAGTTTTCCGTAATGGAAAACTTTTTCATTCTACGATTAACCTCATGTATTGCTCATCTAATAGCGTTTTATGTGATAAAGCGAGTAAATAAGAATGCTTGGCTTGTATAATTTCATTTCTAGCTTGCATAGAATCTGATTGTTCGATTATATGTTCTGTATAATCGATTGCTTTTTTAATAAGGATAAACTCATCCAAATTCTCCATTGGTTACCTTCTCCTTTTCTGTACGCATAATAAACAGTATACGTACAGAAAAGGAGAATTATTCTTTCAATCTTGGTGGACGTTTTCCGAAATATTGATAATAATCTGTACGTATCGTTCCGTTATAAAGTTTACGTTTTTTCGATGCAGGTTTTCCATATAATGTTTCAAAATTTTCATTGTTTGTTACAACATAGATAGACCAAGTATTATAGTTTCTAAACACTTTTCCCATATCAACATACAACTGCTCTACCACTGTTTTTTCACTTAAACGTTCTCCGTATGGTGGATTCGTCACCACATAGCCATATTCCTCTTTTGTAGTGAAATCTTTTACTTGCATTTGTTTAAATGAAATAAGATCAGCAAATCCTGCCTCTCTTGCATTATCTTGTGCAATTTGAACCATTCCATGGTCAATATCAGATCCGAAAATATGCAACGGTTGATCATAGTTTGCCTTATCTTCTGCTTCTTCATAGGCATGATCCCATTTGTCTTGAGATATCCAACCCCATTTACTAGCTGCAAACTCACGATTAAATCCAGGTGCAATATTTTGACCAATTAAGGCAGCTTCAATCGGAATCGTACCTGACCCGCATAGAGGATCAACAAAAGGCAAATTCGGATTCCAATTCGTTAGCATAACAAGTGCAGCGGCTAGTGTTTCTTTCAGTGGTGCTTCCCCTTGCCCAACCCGATAACCTCGTTTATGCAATCCTGTTCCGCTTGCATCAATTGTTAAAGTTGCTACATCTTTTAATAAGGAAACTTGAATACGGTATAAAGGACCATTTTCTTCAAACCAAGTTGTTCGTTTATACGTACTTTTCAATTTTTCCACGACAGCTTTTTTTACGATACTTTGGCAATCAGATATACTAAACAACTGTGACTTTACCGATTTACCTATTACCGGAAATTCTGCATTTTCCGGTATATAATCGCCCCATGGTAGTGCTTTTGTTTTCTCAAATAATTCATCAAACGATGTAGCTTTAAACTCACCGATTTTTATTTTTATGCGATCAGCCGTTCGTAACCAAAGATTTGAGCGACAAATCGCCGACTCATCAGCTTGAAATGTTACCTTACTATTCTCCACTTCACACTCATATCCAAGATTGCGAACCTCTCTAGCAACTAAAGCCTCTAATCCCATAGCTGCCGTTGCAATTAATGTAATTTTACCCATCTTCATTCTCCTAATAAAAACATTTTAATCCAAATTTGCAATACATATATAATACCACACAAAAAGCTCTCCTTTAAGTAAGGAGAGCTATTCGTTATCATTGTTAATTCATAACGTTTTGTAAGCCATGTTCTGTTCCATAGTACTGCAGACGGCTTTCGCCTCGTACTCCGGTGGTGACCATCTATCTACAGATGTATGATCTGTCCTTTCCCGTCGTTCATTTACTTAGGAAAGGTTCCCCTACCATAATTTGGGTTTCTCACTCGTGGGGTTTACCTCGTTCCACTCCCATCATTTCTTCTGGGACTTCGTCACTGTGGCACTTTCAAAGTAGTCTAGCCATATCTTATCAGACTTAGGCTATTTCCCTGCCGTTAGCCTCGCCGCAAGGCCAAGCTACCCTAGCTTATGACTTGGCTAGGCACGAACACTACAACCATCTCAGGTCGTGTGAGCATGGACTTTCCTCTACAGCAAATGCTGCAGCGATCACCCAAACGTTATGACGTGATAAATTATACTGTATAACATCAAAATACGCAAATTATTTTTTGTTACTCATACAATTTGCTTCCAAAAACAGCTTTTTCCAAGTTAGATAAACGTCGTAAAATATCAGTGTTCATATTATTGTATACTGGCTGTGCTGGCTGCGCAGGTTGAATTGGTTGTACAACTGTTGGTTGCTTCCCTTTTTGTTCTTCAATTAAACGTTTCATGCGAGCATTTTCTTGCTGTAGATGCTCAATTTCTTGATGAAAGGTTTCATAATCTTTGATAATTAAATCTAAAAATTTATCAACTTCTTCTTGTTGATAGCCCCGAATACCAGATTTAAAATCTTTCTCGAGAATATCCTTTGCCGTTAATTTCAGTTTATCAGAAATCATTTTTTCACCTCATATCTTTACAAAAGCTTACGTATTGGTTTCGTCCATACGAGCTTACAGATTTTTAAGTCGGCTATGTACATTTTACCATTGTCTTTTTTATTCTACAATGGTTACATTATACCCTGTCATCGTACACATCGCTTTTCTCCCACTGTTCTTGCTCTATCATATCCTGTAGATCAGAAAAACGAATAAAATAGCAAGG
>NZ_JBXKMX010000105.1:0-5123 GCF_056992975.1 Ectobacillus sp.
ATGTCGGCTCGTCGCATCCTGGGGCTGAAGTAGGTCCCAAGGGTTGGGCTGTTCGCCCATTAAAGCGGCACGCGAGCTGGGTTCAGAACGTCGTGAGACAGTTCGGTCCCTATCCGTCGCGGGCGCAGGAAATTTGAAGAGATCTGTCCTTAGTACGAGAGGACCGGGATGGACGAACCTCTGGTGTATCAGTTGTACTGCCAAGTGCATGGCTGAGTAGCTAAGTTCGGAACGGATAAGCGCTGAAGGCATCTAAGCGCGAAACCGACTTTAAGATAAGATTTCCCACAGCGTAGGCTGGTAAGACCCCATGTAGACCACATGGTTGATAGGTCGGAGGTGTAAGTGCAGTAATGTACGTAGCTGACCGATACTAATAGGTCGAGGGCTTGATCTATACAAGGTTTTACAGTTAGAAATTCTCTTTGCGGGACACACATTGTGTGTGGTAGCAAAGCAGTAGAATTTCTTAGTGGAAAACCGCAGAGTGAGAGTTTAGTAAACCACAGGCACAAAGGTGTAAGCCTTAAGCCAAGAAATTACTAAACAACAGATCTAAAGCGTTAAAAAAGATGAATAAATAGTATTGTGCAGTTTTGAGGGTGCAAAGCATCCTTGAAAACTAAAAATCTGGTGACAATGACGGAGAGGTCACACCTGTTCCCATACCGAACACAGAAGTTAAGCTCTCCAGTGCTGATGGTACTTGGACCGCAGGGTCCTGGGAGAGTAAGTCGTCGCCGGGTCATAGGAAATTGCTTAAGAGTTTCTTGAGCAATTTCCACAATTGTTCCTCAATAGCTCAGTCGGTAGAGCATGCGGCTGTTAACCGCAGGGTCGTAGGTTCGAGTCCTACTTGAGGAGCCATTTTTATTTTTTGCATGAATTAGGCATGAATATAAAAATATAAAAAACAAAAACTAAAATTAGGGAGAGAAACAATTGTTTTTCTCCTTTTTCGTTTTTTGATTGTTCAAATCTGCATATTTTGTTATTATAACTATGGAAGACAAAAAAATGTCGAATATTGCAAACTTACCTATAAAAAATGGGTAAATGACATCATAAGGAGTTGATTAGCAGGGATGATTAAAAGATATAAATATAGTAAGGTTCTTATAATCGCAATCATAATGACAGCTATAATCATGTCTCCAATTATAAAAGGAGAACAATCAGATAATAAGGTCATTGCACCTAAGACTCTTCAAGTTCAAGATTATATAGATCAAACTGTACCAACTTGGGATTTAATGAAAGATAATACTGAGGTTCGTGGGATATATATGACTGGTCACACGATATCAAATAAAAAAAGATTTGACGAACTAGTAAAGCTAATTGACGACACAGAGCTCAATGCTGTCGTCATAGATGTAAAAAGCGATGAAGGCATGGTTTTGTACCAAACAGAGTTGAAGGATGTTCAGTTTAGTGGCGCAAATAACAATATCATGATAAAGGACATAGATTCGGTGCTAAAGCATCTAAATGAGAAAGATATATATACTATCGCCAGGATAGTTACATTTAAAGATAATAAAGCAGCAACTAAGTTTCCAAATTTAGCGGTAAAGACAACAAGCGGAACAATTTGGCGTGATAGGAATGGTCAGGCTTGGTTAAATCCATATAATAAGGAAGCTTGGAATTATGTGTTAGATATTGCAGAAGAGGCAGCTGTAAAAGGCTTCGATGAAATACAATTTGATTATGTACGTTTCCCTACAGATGGGAATCTAAAGACAATAGACTATGGAACTTTAAAAAATAAAAGTAAGGCTCAGGCCATTGGGGATTTTCTTAAATATTCAAGAGAAAGGCTATCTGACATGGGTACGGTGACATCTGCTGATGTATTTGGATTAGTCACTACAGCGGAAGGTGATATGAATATAGGACAGCAATTGGAGTATTTGGCAGACAGTGTGGATGTAATTTGCCCCATGGTTTACCCTTCACACTATGGCAAAGGAAGCTATGGAGTAGCAGAACCGGATTTTGAACCTTATAAAATTGTTAATTATAGTATGAAAAAGGCAAAGGAAAGACTAGACAGCAATAAAAATTCCACTGCTAAGCTAAGACCATGGCTGCAGGATTTCTCTGCTGTATATTTACCCAGGTATAAGAAGTATGGTCCAGCAGAGATAAGAGCGCAGATAAAGGCTACCAATGATGCAGGTGTAAAAGAATGGATTTTATGGAATGCATCTAACCGATATACGAAGGGTGGACTCATAAAAAATTAAGATATAAAAGAGAGATAGGTTAAGCTGCTTATCTCTCTTTTACTCTAATGGTCCTTTTTTGATAAATTTTAGTATACTTTTAAATTGTACATGGATTTGTGCTGTGATACAATATATAGTACAAAAGGTTGAGTGCAAACACTAAATATTGTTTTGCAGCAGCTGAAGAATATGCTATTTCGCACGATATGTATTAAATACATGATGTTTAGTGCGAAATATATAGAAAGGGGAGGTTTATCATTAAAGTAGTAAAACGAGATGATACAATTGTAAAATATGAGAAGAGCAAAATAAGAATTGCTATAGAAAGAGCTATGTCAGAGACAAAGCTTGGCGTAGATACATCACTAAGTGAGGAATTAGCAAAACAAATTGAAGCAAGAATTAGAGATTTGGATTCTCCAGTACACGTGGAGGAGATACAGGATATTGTTGAGGTTGAACTAATGGAGAGCAGCAGAAAAGACGTTGCAAAGGCATACATAATTTATCGTAGTGAACAGTCAAAAACTAGGGATACTAGGCAGAAAAGCGATGATAGAATTCTAACAGATGAATTTATCAGCAGATACAAGCATAAACCATCGCCTATGAATCAATTAGGGAATTTCGTTTACTATAGAACTTATTCAAGATGGCTTGATGAGGAAAAAAGAAGAGAATATTGGTGGGAAACTGTAAGGAGAGCTGTTGAATATAACTGCAGCCTTGTACATACTAAAAGACATGAAGCAGAGGAATTATTTGATAATATTTATAACCTGAAACAGTTTCTTTCAGGAAGAACTTTTTGGGTAGGTAACACACATGTTGCGAAGCACTATCCAATGGCAAATTATAATTGTTCCTTCCAAATTATCGATAGCTTTGAAGCCTTCAGAGATATTTTTTATCTTTTGATGATTGGTTCTGGAGTTGGTGTAAGGATACTTAAGGATGATGTTGTTAAGATACCTAAGGTGAGAACTGATTATGAGATTGTACATAAGGACTATAGTCCTATGCCTTATAAAGAGAGAGAAGATAGCACTAGCCTAGAGTTCTTCTATAAGAACACTGCTAAGATAACAATTGGTGACAGTAAGGAAGGCTGGATACAATCCTTGGATTTCTTATTTAAACTACTGTATAGCAGCGAATATAGAGATGTAAAAACAATTATTATGGATTATGATCATGTGAGACCAAAGGGAGAAAAGCTTAAAAACTTTGGAGGCACTGCAAGCGGACATACAAGCCTAAAGAATATGTTTATGAAAATTGATAAGGTAATAAAGAAGCGTGGAACTCTTGACGATTCTAAGCGTGTGAAGCTAAGACCTATAGATTGTCTGGATGTGGCAAATATCATAGGTGAAAATGTAGTTGTTGGTGGAGTAAGAAGAACTGCAGAAATAGCACTTCTGGATGCAGATGACAGAGAATGCATAGAAGCTAAATCACACATTTATAATCAAGTAGATGGACAATGGACAGTGGATAAAGAGATTATCCATAGACAAATGAGTAATAACTCAATTTATTATAAAACTAGGCCGACCAGAGATATGCTTCATTGGCAGATACAACAAATGAGATATTCCGGCGAACCAGGCTGGATCAATGCTGAAGCAGCGTCAAAGAGAAGACCAAACATGAATGGGGTAAACCCATGTGGCGAAATTCTTCTTGACTCAAAAGGATTATGCAATCTTACAACGTTAAATGTATTTTCTTTCGTAAATGCTGATAAGACCTTAGATGTTAAGGGCTTACTAAGAGCGCAAAGACTTTCTGTAAGAGCCGGATATAGGATGACTTGCGTAGAGTTAGAGCTTCCTTTGTGGGATGCGGTTCAGCAGAGAGATAAGCTGTTAGGCTGCTCTATCACAGGATGGCAGGATATGATAAATGCAACCAATATGAGTAAAGAAGAGCAAGTAGAACTATTAAGGCAAATGAGAGATGCAGCTCATGATGAAGCAAAGACTTACTCCAAAGAACTTGGAAGTAAGGCCCCGTTGCTTTCAACAACCGTAAAGCCCGAGGGAACCCTTAGTCAGTTGCCGACAGTTTCAAGTGGAGTACATTATTCACATTCACCTTATTATATAAGAAGAGTTAGAATAAGTGCTGATGATCCACTGGTAAAGGTTTGTGAGGAGCTTGATTATCCAGTACTTCCAGAGGTTGGTCAAGATATGGAAACATGCTCTACTAAGGTTATAGAATTCCCTGTTAAGGCTCCAATCGGAAAGACAAAGTACGAGGTAGGCGCAATTGAACAGCTGGAAAACTACAAAATGTTTATGGAGCATTATGTTGATCATAACTGTTCAATAACCATTCATGTAAGGAATGATGAATGGGAAGAAGTAGAACAATGGGTCTGGGACAATTGGGATGACGTAGTTGCACTATCCTTCCTATCCTTGGAAGACAACTTCTATAAGCTATTGCCTTATGAAGCCATTGATGAAGAAGAGTACAACAGAAGAAAAGCGCAAATGAAGCCCTTTGTACCTTCATTAATTACAAAATATGAAAAGCAGGAATCTCAAATAGACATCGGAAATGATGGCTGCGAAAGCGGAGTATGCCCTGTAAGATAGAAATAAATTTTACGCCATATATCCATCTATTTGTTGGGTATATGGCGTTATTTTAATGGTATAATAGGGATGTATTGGAATTATGAAATTAGATAAATGAAAACATGGAGGAAGAAAAATGCAGTATAGCGATATCTTAAATAGTGCAAGAGAGACGATTGGAAAAAAATGCAGAGTATGCAGAGAATGCAACGGAGTAGTATGTAAGGGTGAGATTCCAGGTGTTGGTGGTAAAGATACTGGGGAAGGCTTTAAAGTTAACTATGAAAAACTCAAA